>NZ_JAVFVX010000380.1:0-605 GCF_033441795.1 Streptomyces sp. ADMS
TGGACGGGACCAGGTTCCGGGACAGCGAAGTGGACATCCGGCCCCTGGTCTCCGACGGGCACAAACAGCGGATCGGCCAGATCTCGGTGGAGGACCGCAAGGAGCTGCGGGAGTTCGAGCAGCGGTTCAAGTCGTACCTCGGCATGCGGCGGCTCGTGCACCGGGTTCCGGCTGGTTCCGGCGATCAGGAGGCTGAGACCGAGGAGATAGCCCCTGATCCGGCGGTCTACGTCTACGCCGGCCACGGGAATCCGGGCCGGCTGATGCTCGCCCTCCGTGACGGCCGGACGGTGCGGTTGGGCAAGCAGGACGCCGCGCGTTACGTCGCCGGGCTGCGCGAGGTGCGCCAGCTGCCCAAGGGGCACCGGCTGGACCTGGCGGTCTGCTTCAGCGCGTCGGACGGCGACCCGCATCAGCAGCCCCCTGGTCACGCTCCGCTGCCCCACGTCGACGATCCTTGGGCTGACGTGCCGTTCGGTCAGTACGCCGCCAACGAGAGCAGGCGTGAGACCACTTCGGCGACCAGGTTGACCGCTTTGTCGTATACCCATCGTGTGATGACCGCCGCGGTCAACGGGGAGAGGGGGCGTCGTGTCACGTTCCTG
>NZ_JAVFVX010000381.1:0-602 GCF_033441795.1 Streptomyces sp. ADMS
TGGACGGGACCAGGTTCCGGGACAGCGAAGTGGACATCCGGCCCCTGGTCTCCGAGGATCACGAGCGGATCGGCCGGATCTCGGCGCGGGACGGCAAGAGCTTGCGGAGGGCGGAGCAGTGGTTCAAGTCGTACCTCGACATGCGGCGGCTCGTGCACGAGATCCCGGCTGGTTCCGGCCGTCAGGACGTGGAGACCGAGGAGATAGCCCCTGATCCGGCGGTCTACGTCTTCACCGCACACGGAAGTCCGGGCCTGATGGCGCTCGCCCTCCGTGACGGCCGGTCGGTGCGGTTGGGCAAGCAGGACGCCGCGCGTTACATCGCCGGGCTGCGCGAGGTGCGCCAGCTGCCCAAGGGACACCGGTTGGGCCTGGAGGTCTGTTACAGCGCCTCGGACGCCGACCCGCGTCAGGCGCATGGCTTGAACCAGCCCGTGCCCCACGTCGACGATCCTTGGGGTGACGTCGCGTTCGGTCAGTACGCCGCCAACGAGAGCAGGCGGGAAACCGGGGCGACCACCAGATCGACCGGTATCGGGAGTACCAGTCGTGTGATGACCGCCGCGGTCAACGGGGAGAGGGGGCGTCGTGTCACGTTCCTG
>NZ_JAVFVX010000382.1:0-597 GCF_033441795.1 Streptomyces sp. ADMS
GACATCCGTGGTGATCTCCTCCTGGATGGCGATGTCTCGCCGCAGGAAGACGTGCAGCAGGTCATCGCGGCTGACGATGCCCACCAGCAGGCCGAGGTCGTCCACGACGGGCAGCCGTTTGACGTGGTGGCGGGCCATGGCACGGGCCGCCTCCACGACCGACCACTCAGGCCGCGCCGTGACGGCGGGGCTCGTCATCAGCTCCCCGGCGGTCAGCGCGTGCGCCTTGGCGCTCTCCGCGGGCAACAAGTGCGTGGCGCTCAGGTGTCCGCCCGGATCCGCCTGGCTTTCCTGTCTGCGTAGCAGGTCCGCCTCCGACACCACGCCGATCGGGCGGCCTTGATCATCGACGACGGGTACCGCGGTGATGTCGTGCTCCGTGAGGTTCTGGACGATGTCCTTGAAGCCCAGGTCACGCCGCACACTCACCACAGCCGTGGTCATGAGGTCTCCGACCAGTCGATGCAGCATTTCGCTCCCTCCTCACGTCCTCGCGGCACAGGTTCACTCTCCACTGTCCGCCCCTTGGAGAGCGCCTGCATTTCACGCGTTCCGGGAGTTGCCTCCGCCGAGCGGCACCGGCTCGTGCTCGCGGCC
>NZ_JAVFVX010000383.1:0-596 GCF_033441795.1 Streptomyces sp. ADMS
CCACGTCGATGGTGATGCCCTGCTCGCGCTCGGCGCGCAGCCCGTCCGTCAGCAGTGCCAGGTCGGGAGTGTCCTGACCGCGCCCCAGCGAGACCCGCTCCACGGCCTCCAGCTGGTCGGCGAGCACCGACTTGGAGTCGTGCAGCAGCCGTCCCACGAGCGTGGACTTGCCGTCGTCGACGGACCCGGCGGTGGCGAACCGCAGCGTGTCGACCGTCATGGCCGTGTCGATGGTGCTCGTCGCTTCGATGGTGCTGGTCATGGCTAGAAGTACCCCTCGCGCTTGCGGTCTTCCATCGCGGCCTCGGACATCCTGTCGTCGGCGCGGGTCGCGCCCCGCTCGGTGAGCCGGGACGCGGCGATCTCCGCGATCACGGCATCCAGGGTGCTCGCGTCCGAGTCGACGGCGCCCGTGCAGGACATGTCCCCGACGGTGCGGTACCGCACCCGGCGCTTCTCGACGGCCTCGCCCGCCCGTGGCCCGCCCCACTCACCGGCGGTCAGCCACATCCCGCCCCGCCGGAACACCTCCCGGTAGTGGGCGAAGTAGATGTCCGGCAGCTCGATGCCCTCGCGGGCGATGTACTGCCACACGT
>NZ_JAVFVX010000384.1:0-588 GCF_033441795.1 Streptomyces sp. ADMS
GCGGTGCGGCGGTTCTCGTGCAAAAGCCCCGCCGCCCGCGAGATGTGAATCGGTGTCCTTCGGGGTACCGGCCCGGCGCTTGGGAGTTGGTAGCTCCCGGGCGCCGGCCTCCTTCACCCCCGGTGGGCCTTATGGCCCCCGCGCGTGCATCGCCCCTCCCCTTCCTGACCGCCTGGCGGCCGGTGATCCGCTTGTGCGGGACCAGAACCATATGGCGACCCCTGACACAAGTCCAGCCTCTTCGCACCCACTCCCACCAGGCGCGGAACACTGCACTGGACGAGATGCAGGGCTAACGTACACCGCAATTGCGCCAATCCGTCAACTGCGATGTCGCCACCTGAGACGTGCGGGTGCGCGATCACCACTGGAGTGGATAGGATCGTCGTCATGAAAAAGGGCTGGAGATGACCGAGAAGCACGAGCGCACCTTCGCGGAGCTGCTCGACTACCTGTTCAGGGAGGTGCACCCGAAGGAGCGCGGCTCCTACACGTATGCGGAGGTCTCGCAGGGCATCCGGGACACCTCCGGCGTAGCCATCTCGGCAAGCGCCATCCAGCAGCTCCGCACCGGGACCAACACGAACC
>NZ_JAVFVX010000385.1:0-587 GCF_033441795.1 Streptomyces sp. ADMS
GCGGTGCGGCGGTTCTCGTGCAAAAGCCCCGCCGCCCGCGAGATGTGAATCGGTGCGCTTCGGGGTGCCGGCCCGGCGCTTGGGAGTTGGTAGCTCCCGGGCGCCGGCCTCCTTCGCCCCCGGTGGGCGCTATGGCCCCTGTGCGTGCATCGCCCCTCCCTTCCCGACCGCCTGGCGGCCGGTGATCCACTTGTGCGGGACCAGAACCATATGGCGACCCCTGACACAAGTCCAGCGTCTTCGCACCCACTCCCACCAGGCGCGGAACACTGCACTGGATGAGATGTGGGGCTAACGTACACCGCAATTGCGCCAATCCGTCAACTGCGATGTCGTCACCCGAGACGCGCGGGCACATGATCACCACTGGAGTGGATAGGATCGTGGTCATGAGGAAGGGTTGGAGATGACCGAGAAGCACGAGCGCGCCTTCGCGGAGCTGCTCGACTACCTGTTCAGGGAGGTACACCCGAAGGAGCGCGGCTCCTACACGTACGCGGAGGTATCACAGGGCATCCGGGACACCTCCGGGGTAGCCATCTCGGCAAGCGCCATCCAGCAGCTCCGCACCGGGACCAACACGAACC
>NZ_JAVFVX010000386.1:0-582 GCF_033441795.1 Streptomyces sp. ADMS
AAGGGCTGTCCCGTAAATGATCTTCGAGCTGTCTCAGGCGTGGTTCGCCGTCGTGCGGACCGGCCGTTTATCCGGCGAGGGCGAGGTTGTGCATCCGGGCGATGCCGAGCATGGCGTGGTGGACTCCGTCTCCTTTGAGGCGGCAGTCGCGGAGGATCTTCCAGGTCTTCATGCGCGCGAAGACGTGCTCGACGCGGGCGCGGACCTGCTTGTGGGACTTGTTGTGTGCTTCCTTCCAGTCCGGAAGGTCTTCGCCCTTGCGTCGGCGGTGGGGCATGACGAGCCCGGTGCCGGGATAACCGCCGTCGGCGATCGTCATGGTCTTGCCGACGGCGGCTTTGGCGCCGGATTCCTCCCACGCCTTGCAGTCGTTGCGGTTGCCGGGCAGGGGCCGGCCCACCACGACGACCAGGCGGGTGTCGGCGTCGATGACGACCTGGTGATTGGTCGAGTACCGGTAGTTCTTGGACTGCTTTGCCACCGTGTGGTCGCGGGTCGGGACCAGGGTGCCGTCCACGATGAGCACGGTGTCCTTGGCGAACCGCTTGCGCGGCTGGAGCGCGAGCATCGGCCCGAGGTGGT
>NZ_JAVFVX010000387.1:0-577 GCF_033441795.1 Streptomyces sp. ADMS
AGCTCGCTGGGCTCATAACCCAGAGGTCGCAGGTTCAAATCCTGTCCCCGCTACTTGAGGCCGAGGGCCGGAGTCCGATCAGGACTCCGGCCCTCGGTGCGTTTACGCGGGTGCGTGCTGGCGGGCGGCCCGACGTACCGGGGCCCAGCAGCGGATGATGTCGCGGACCGAGACGATGCCTGTTGGTTCGCCGCCGTCCAGGACGATGAGGTGGCGGAAACCGCCGTGGGCCATCGCGTGCGCGGCCTCCTCCAGTGTCCAGGTGGGCGTGGCGAAGACGACGTCGTTGGTGGTGTGGGCGTGGGCTCGTTCCGTGTCGGGGCTCTGGCCGAGGCCGACGGAGTTGAGGATGTCGCGTTCGGTGAGGATGCCGATTCCGCCGGCGTCCGGGTCGAGGACCACCGCCGCGCCGATCCGGCGCGCGGACATCAGCGCGGCGGCCTGGCGGAGTGTGTGGTCGGGGCCGATGGTGAGGACCACGGTGCTCATGGCGTCGCGTACGAGCATGGGGTGGAGCCACCTCCTAGACCCGTACTTCGCGGGTCGTTGATTCGTATGGTGTGGCCGGTCGGGGGGT
>NZ_JAVFVX010000388.1:0-575 GCF_033441795.1 Streptomyces sp. ADMS
CCACGTCGATGGTGATGCCCTGCTCGCGCTCGGCGCGCAGCCCGTCCGTCAGCAGCGCGAGGTCCGGGGTCTCCTGGCCTCGGCTCGCCGAAGCGCGCTCCACGGCCTCCAGCTGGTCGGTGAGGATCGACTTGGAGTCGTGCAGCAGCCGTCCCACGAGGGTGGACTTGCCGTCGTCGACGGACCCGGCGGTGGCGAACCGCAGGAGCGTGGTCTCGGAGAGTTCCGTGGTCGTGCTCATGCTTAGAAGTACCCCTCGCGCTTACGGTCTTCCATCGCGGCCTCGGACATCTTGTCGTCGGCGCGGGTGGCACCCCGCTCGGTGAGCCGGGAGGCGGCGATCTCGGCGATGACGTCGTCCAGCGTCACCGCGTCGGAGTCGACGGCACCCGTGCAGGACATGTCACCGACGGTGCGGTAGCGGACCTGCCGCTTCTCGACGGTCTCGTCGGCCTTCGGGCCGCCCCACTCGCCGGCGGTCAGCCACATCCCGGCCCGCTGGAACACCTCACGCTCGTGCGCGAAGTAGATGTCCGGCAGCTCGATGCCCTCGCGGGCGATGTACTGCCACACGT
>NZ_JAVFVX010000389.1:0-566 GCF_033441795.1 Streptomyces sp. ADMS
CCCCCGACCGGCCACACCATACGAATCAACGACCCGCGAAGTACGGGTCTAGGCGAGGGCGGGGTGTGTTCGCTGCCCGTGGCGGGCAGGTGGCGCTCGGCCCAGGCGTCGGCGCGGGCTTGCAAGACGGTGGGAGGCAGATCCCAGTAGGTGTCGACCCAGGTAGGGTCGGGCTGCCGCAGGCCGGGGAGTTCGCGCAGGCGCAGGTAGTCGGTCAAGTCCTCGCCGCGAGCGTAGACAGGCCAGAAGGCGTCGCGGACACGGCCGACGAGGGTGTCCTCGTGCTTCTGCAGCCACAGGTTCATCCGCCGCTGGTGACCGTCAGTGTTGTGCAGGGGGTCGAGGTTCGCGGCGCTGCGGCGCTTGTTGGCGTCCGCAAGTGGGATTTTCAGGGCACCTAGGGCGTCGGGCAGTTCGTCGTCCACGTGGGCCAGGACGTCATCCGCGGCGTCCGGAAGGTGCCGGGTTAGCCAGGTCGCGAGATCCTCGGGGGCGGCGAGGGTGTGGCGCTGGTCGTGGGTGCGCCGTGAGGCGCTGTGTTTCGAGCGGAGGTGAAAGACCTTCGC
>NZ_JAVFVX010000038.1:0-19553 GCF_033441795.1 Streptomyces sp. ADMS
CGGTATCTACCTCAAGGGCGACGAGACCGGAGGCGTCAGCACCCGCTGCTCCTGAGCCACAACCCACAACCCACAGACCGCCAACCGCCAACCGCCAACCGCCGCAAGGCCAAGGCCATGCAGAACCCCCAGGTCACAGACCTGGGGGTTCTCTGTTGTAAGAAGAAGGGGTCAACCGGGCAGGCGGGGTCAGCCTGCGGTGCAGGTGTACGGGATCGCGGCGATCTCTGGCGTGAGGGTGCCATCGTGCCCGTCCCGTCGGCGGCGGCGAGCGACCGGCCCTTCGCGCCGTGGTCCCGGAACCGGCGGGCCGGCACCTGAGCCCCGGCGTCGACGGGGATGAGCCGTGGCGGCCACCGTCACCTTGGCGGTGACGGTGGTGGTGGTGAACGAGCTGCTGTGACCGAGCGCGGGGTCGAGCGCGTCACCCGCCGTCCGAGGAATCGGCACAGTGACGCCGTCCATGAACGGCCCCTCGATCTTGTCGCCCACAGCGGACACAAGGCCTCTTTCCCTGGTCGAACAGTTGTCGATCCCCCGGAAAGCAAGAGCACCGCGGAACAGCGCCATTCAGCCCATTAATCACTTGTACAGATACCTCAGAGGATTCTCCCATTTAAGCCACCACGCCCGAATACATCGCATTTGGATCACTTTCCTGCGTAATATTCCAGCCGCCGAATCAAGCGATTCCGCGCGGCCGGGAATCGCCAAGATCATCCCTCTCAAAGGAGTTGGCCCCTCGATGACGCCGAACATCCATGACGCGCCTGTGCGGCGCACACTGTCGGTGTGGATCGCAGCGGTGACGGCCGTGGTGGTCGCCGCTGCCGTCCTCGCTCTGACACCCACACGTGCGCACGCCATTGCCACCCCGGTGCCTCTGGGCACGGCGGCCAGTTACGGAGTGCTCGCCGGCGCGACCGTCACCAACACCGGTCCCACGGTGGTCGAAGGTCTCAACGTCGGCGTGAGCCCCGGGACGGCCATCACCGGGTTCTTCGCGTCCGACGGAGGTCCCGGCATCGTGACCCCGCCCGGGACTCTGCACTCCGCCGACGCCGCCGCGGGTCAGGCCAAGGTCGACCTGACCACGGCGTACAACCAGGCCGCCGGACAGACTCTGACGAACGCGGTGTACAACGACGACCCCCACGAGTTCGGTGGTCAGACGCTGACGGCGGGCCTCTACCGGGCGAACAGCCGCGCACAGATCACCGGCACACTCACGCTGGACGCCCAGGGCGACCCCAGTGCCGTCTGGGTGTTCCAGATCGGTTCGACTCTGACGACGGCAGCCGAGAACAGCACGGTGAGCCTCGTCAACGGTGCCTCTCCGTGCAACGTGTACTGGCAGGTCGGCAGCTCGGCCACGCTCGGTACGAACACCTCGTTCGTGGGCACCATCCTGGCCGACACCTCGATCACCGCCACCACGGGCGCGACCATCAACGGCCGACTGCTGGCCGACGCCGGCGCACGTGGTGACGGCGCCGTGACGCTGGACAGCAACAGGATCTTCCTGGGGCCGTGCGGGACCGGCGGGACCACGGGCGGGCTGGTCAGCGGCGGTGTGATCGCCGGAGCCACGACCGGTGGCACGACCACGGGCACGACCACGGGCACCACGGGCAGCACCACCGTCGGCGCCATCGCCGGTGTGCCGACGGGCGGCGGAACCGGTGGCGGAACCGGTGGCGCCCTGGGCGGTCTCCTCGGCGGCGTCCTGACGACGGGCGGCACCACGGGCGGAGTGCTCGGCGGCCTTGTCGCCGGCACCACGACCAGCGGGACCACGGGCGCCACCACAGGCGGCGTCAACGGCGGCGTCAACGGCGGCGCGATCGGCGGTCCCGGCCACGGCCACGGCGGGCAGCCGGGCAAGCCCGGCGGGCACGACCACCACGGCAAGCCCGACGAGCACGGCGGCCACGACCACGGCGAAAAGCCCGAAGAGCACGGCGGTTACGACGGGCACGACAGCGAGCCCGGCAAGGACGACGGCTACGCCGACATTCGTCACTGAGTCGTACACGCGTCCCTGAGGGGACGGGCGGCGCGCGGCGGATCGTTCTAGATTCCACCGCGCGCCGCCGCCGAGAACTCAGGAGCAGCAGTGAGAGAAGCCGGGATCGAAGGGCCGGGTGGGGCCGTGCTGGATGGCACCGCATCGACGGATGCTGACGCACCCGCCGACGTACGTGCGGACCTGTCCGCCGACGCATGCACGCAGGAATCCGCGCAACAACCGCAACAACCGCAAAATCCTCGACAACCGGCGGAACGCGTCGCGGGAAGATCCACGGAACAGTCGGGGCCTCCGCCGGTACTCCTGCAAGCGGCGACGAGTGCTGCCGTGTTCCTCTGCCTGACGACGGCCCTGGTCCATGTGCTCCTGGTGTTCCTGCACGTCGCGCCCCCGAATCCGCTCTCCCAGCAGTACAGCCGGCAAGTCAACGCCTGGGTCTTCCCACTGTTCGAGCAGAACTGGCGGCTCTTCGCCCCGGACCCGGAGTCCGTCAACCGGCAGATCTCAGCGAGGACCATGCGCACTGCGCCGGACGGCACCGCGCAGGTGAGCGGCTGGTTCGATCTGACCGCCGTGGACAACTCCGCGGTGAAGCACAACCCCTTCCCGAGTCATACGGCGCAGAACATGCTGCGACGGGCCTGGAGTTCCTACGCCGAAAGCCACGTCGGCGACGACCGGCCCCGCTCGCAGCGGGCGCTGATGACTCAGCAGTACCTGACCAACATCGCGTCGGATCGCGTCGCCGCCCACCGCGGCGGGAGCTTCGAGGCCATCCAGCTACGGGTGGTCACCGTGCCCATCGCCGCGCCCGCCCCGGCCGGCAGCACGGGCGTGGCCGCAGTCGCGCCGAGAGCGACCGATACGCGATATCTGCCCTGGTGGAAGGTGGAGGCGGACTTCCATGGAAACTGAGCCGGCACCCGCACCGGAGCCCCGTACCGCCCTGAGGCAGGGGGCGGGCGCCCCGCAGCGCGTACCCGACCGTGTTCGTGCGACTCTCGTTGCCCTGACCGAGCGGCCGGTCTCCCTGTACGCCGCGGCGGTCCTGCGCATCGGATACGGGCTTGTCTACCTCGCCTTCCTGCTGCGCGAGTTCCCGCATCGCCACGAGATCTGGGGCCCGGGATCACCGTGGACGCCGGAGCTGGCCAGGCAGCTGTTCGACCAGACGGGATGGGTCAGCGTCCTCACCCTGTCCGACAGCCGGGCGTACTTCGAGTCCTGTTACGCGCTGGCCGTCGGCGTGTCGGCGCTGTTCGCCCTCGGCTGGCGGACCAGAGCGGTGTCCGTGCTGTTCGCCGTCGTGGTCGCGTCGTTCCACGGCAGGGCGATCTTCATGACCGACGGAGGAGACAACCTGATCCTCCTCATGGCCGTCTACCTCGTCCTCACCGCATGCGGCCGTCGCTGGTCCCTGGACGCACGCAGAACCCGGCTTCGGACATGCGCGGGTGCCGGGAAGCGCACGCCGGCGAACCGGATCACGGACGGGCTCCGGCATCACCTCGGTACCTCCCGGCGGACCCTGACCGCCGTGCTGCACAACTGCGGCATGTTCGTCATCGCGGCCCAGGTCTGCTTCCTCTACGGGTCCGCGGGTCTGTACAAGGTGCAGGGCAGCTCCTGGGGCAACGGGACCGCCCTCCACTACGTCCTGAACCTCGACCTCTTCCGGCCCTGGCCCGGACTCTCCCTCATGGCGGACGAGCACGACGTGCTGATCGCCATCGCCTGCTACCTGACGGTGCTGCTGCAGGTCGCCTTTCCGTTCGTCCTGTTCGGACGGCTCAAGTACCCGGTCCTGACCGCGCTGTTGGGCATGCACCTGGGTATCGCGGTACTCATGGGGCTGCCGCTCTTCTCCGGCGCGATGATCATCGCCGACGCAGTCTTCCTGCCGGACCGCTTCTACCTGGCCCTGGCCCGGATGTGGCGGCGCACGGCCCGGCGGGCGGGTTCCGGAGAGCCGGCGGACGCGGCCCGGCCACCCCGCGCCCCGGTGCCCGCCCAGAGCGAACCGCCCGGAGTCATCGCCCGGGAGTGGTCCGTCCCGTCCCTGAGGGGCGGGAGGCGTCGGTGAGGTCGGCTCCGGTGGCGGCGTCACGATGGGAGTTGCCGATGCCGTGCCAGTCCAGGCACATGACGGTCGCGTCGTCCTGCAGATGGCCGTGGTTGGCGTCGACGATCGCCGCGATGAGCGCGCGGGCGGCCTCGCGGGGATGCAGCGCACGGGTGCGCACGATCAGGTCGGACAGGTCCTCGCTCTTGGCGTTGCGCTCCAGCATGCCGTCGGTCAGCATCACCAGCCGGTCGCCCGGCCGCAGGTCCAGCGACTGAACGTGGTAGGTGTGAGGGGCATGGAAGCCGAACGGCATGTCGATCTTCGGAGTGACCTCCCGCACCTCGCCGTTCCGCATCCGCAGCGGCCAGGGGTGCCCGGCGTTGACGAACTCGGTCCTGCCGTCGATCAGACTGATGCGCAGGAGCTGGCCGGTGACGTAGCCCTGGCGGCCGTGCTCGCGCATGGCCTCGTCGGCCTGGCGGGCCTGTTCGCCGAGGTCGGCACCGGCCCGCCGCGCCCGGCGCAGGGCACCCACCAGAAGGGTGGCCAGCAGCGCGGCGTCGACGTCATGGCCCATGGCATCGGTGACGGAGAGCTGGACCGTGTCCCGGTCGATCACGTAGTCGAAGGTGTCGCCCCCGACGTGTTCGGCCGGCTCCAGCGCCCCGGCCACCGCGAACTGGGCCGCCTCGCACGCCAGTGACGCCGGGAGCAGCCGGTGCTGGATCTCCGCGGCCAGACTGAGCGGCATGGTCCGGCGGCCCCACTGGTACACGTCGGTGAAGGACCGGTTCGCGATGACGATGTACGCCAGAGCGTGCGCGGTCTCGCCGATCTCCCGCATCACCTCATCGTCCGGCGCCACGGGCAGGAACAGTTCGAGGAGCCCGATGGCGTCCCCGCGGTTGGTCACCGGGGCGACGATCCGTACCGGCGCGCCGTCGCCCTTGTCCTCCAGGCTCGGCCGCTGGGTGCGGATCACGTCGTCGTACAGGGTGCCCCGCAGCATGATCCGCCGGGCGGGTTCATCGGTCTCGACGTCTCCAGCCGCCCCCAGTCGTACGACTGAGCTGCCGGTGAAGTCGATGATGAGGAACGACACCGACCTGGCCCCGAGTTGCTCCTTGAGCATGCGCGCGACCACGTCGAGCGACTCCACAGGCGCCGCGGCCTCCGCCGCCTCCAACGCCCCCGCCAGGGTCATCGCCGTGTCCCGGCGACTGCCGTCCCCGGGAAAACGGGAGGCCCGTCCGTCGTCCGGTCCGCTTGCGGTCACATCGGCTCCTCGTTGCTCGATGACGCTCAGGACTCCGTCCCGGGATCGCGAAAGACCCGCCCGGCTCCGGACCGGTCACATTGCACCACGAGCCCCGGGGCCCGCCTCGCCACCAGTCTCTCCCGGACCGTGTGCGGCCGGGGCTTGCTCATGCGCTCGGGCATGCGCGGAACGGGATCAGGTGGCTGCCAGGACGATGGCCGTGTAGTGCGCCGTGAAGGCGGCGATGGTCAGGGCGTGGAAGACCTCGTGGAAGCCGAACCAGGCCGGTGAGGGGTCAGGGCGCTTGAGTCCGTAGACGACGGCGCCCGCCGTGTAGAGCAGACCGCCGGTGATCACGAGTACGACGACCGCGGTGCCGCCGGCGCGCGCGAAGTCGGGCAGGTAGAAGACGGCCACCCAGCCCAGGACGATGTAGCAAGGGGTGTAGAGCCACCGGGGAGCCCCGATCCACAGGATGCGGAAGGCGATGCCGGTCAGGGCACCCGCCCACACCGCGGCCAGCAGCACCCGCTGCTGGTGCGCGTCCAGCAGCAGTACCGCCAGCGGGGTGTACGTGCCGGCGATGATCAAAAAGATGTTCGCGTGGTCGAGCCGCCGCAGGACCGCCTCGCCGCGCGGGCCCCATGTTCCGCGGTGGTAGACCGCGCTGGTACCGAACAGCAGGCAGGCCGACACGGCGTACACCGAGCAGGCCGCCACTGCCGCCGCCGAGCGCGAGACGGCTATCAGGACGATGCCGCCGGCCAGCGAGAGGGGGAACACCCCGGCGTGGAGCCAGCCGCGCATCCTCGGCTTCAGCGCAGCCGCCGCGCGCTCCACCCCGCCTTCCAGGCCGGCGACCGCCTGCCCGCCGGTCAGCCGGCCGGTTGCGCCGACGGGCGCGTCGACCGCCGGGGTGCGCCGGGCGTCGGGAGTGGCGCTGGGGCGGGGCTGGGGCTCCCCTCCGTGTGCCGGCGGCTCGATGTCTTCGGCGATCATGCGCTCATATTCTGGATATCGGCGGAAGAGTGCGGCGCGGCGTCGCGCCGCTGTGGGAGTGCGGGTCAGATGCCGGACGGGTGCAGGGAGGCGGTGCGGCGGTACTCGGCGTTGATGCGCTGGGCGTCTTCAAGCTGGTCTTCAAGGATGATGATGCGGCAGGCGGCCTCGATGGGGGTCCCGTGGTCGACGAGTTCCCGGGCGCGGGCGGCGATGCGCAGCTGGTAGCGGGAGTAGCGGCGATGTCCGCCCTCGGAGCGGAGCGGGGTGATGAGGCGGGCTTCGCCGATGGCGCGGAGGAAGCCCTGCGTGGTGCCGAGCATCTCGGCGGCCCGCCCCATGGTGTAGGCGGGGTAGTCGTCGTCGTCGAGTCGGCCGTAGGAGTCGTCTGCTGTCATCTGCACCTCTCTCTGGCAATACATGGAGGGGCCTTGGTGCCGTACGGCACCAAGGCCCCGAAGGAACTACTACACCATCTGCCGGCCCTGGTACTGCGCCGGCCTTCGATTTCCGCAGACCCGACCGAAATGCTGTCGGGGGTGCTGGGATCGCGGTTGCTCGACCGGAGACCACCTCACTATCGATGTCCTGCGGTACCCGGGCGAAAAGCCCCCCGGGCGATCCTGATGGCGCCTGGCTCCTCCGTTCTTTCCCTCGGTGATCAACTGCTTTCAAACGGGGGGACTGCGTACTGCTGATACTGCTGGTTGTGCGTACTACCGATACTGCCGGTAATGCGTACTGCTCTTCGGCAGCCAGCCCCGTCGCCTGTCCTGCGTCTGCTCTGGCTTGGAACCCCACTGCCGAACTTCCCGGTGCGCGCGCCCGCAGCCGACGCCTTCACCGAGGTGCTGCTCACTGACTTCACTGCTGGGTACTTCTCACGGCGGCCCCTGATCACTGCGGGCCACCCGGTCCGGTCGTCAGTCCCGTCGCCGTCCTGCAACAGCCCTGGCTTCGGAACTCCACCACCGCACCGTTCTGCGCACTGCAACTGCATCTACTGCCGGCCGGCAGTTCTTGTCTGCCAGGCCCTGCTGTCTCTCTGGGCTACGAGAGAAACCATAACCATGACGCCGCCCAATGTCTACTTCAGCCAACATAGATTTTCGCGCGTTCGACGGTGAGGCAATCGACCTCGGACAGCGAGGTACACAGCGCGCAAGCTGGTCAACGCCGGGTTAACCGCCGCAGGACGGGGCACAAGCACCGGGAAGTGACGATCCAGAGACCAGGGTGACCTGATGGACACGATGAGCGTCAACCTCACTGCTCTCCGCCCCGCGACGTCCGTCGTCGGCGCACGCGAGAGCGCCCGGCACTTCCTCGAAGGTCTCGTACCGTCGATCGCGTCCGAGGCTGCCGACACGGTGGTCCTGGTCGTCTCGGAGCTGGTCACCAACGCCGTACGCCACGCGGGCGGGACCGGCACTCTGAACCTGACCGCGTACCCGGACAGCATCGAGGTCGCCGTGCACGACCGCAGCTCACGGGCGCCGCGCATGCGCACCCCCGACCTGACCGGCGACACGGGAGGATTCGGCTGGTTCATGGTCAACCGCCTCGCCCGCGCCACCGCCGTGACCCGCCAGGCAGCCGGCGGCAAGACCGTGAGCGCCCTGCTCGCCCGGTAGCGCCGGAGCCCCGGCGGTGCCGGCACCGCCGGGAGCGGACGGCCGACGCTCAGGACCGACTCGCCGCGTCGATGTGCGTCTTGGTGGTGTCGGTGATGAAGGCGCGGCTGCTGTCCGGGGTGAGGGCCCGGGCCCGGAGGTGGTCGTGCATCACGGTGTAGTGCTGTACGTCGGACGGCTTCTCCAGGCAGAGACCGCTGGTGAACCGTTCCAGGTACACCACCCCGGCCTCGGGACCGTCGGCGAACCGCAGGATGGAGAACTGTCCGGACAGGCCCGGGTGAGCGCCCGCCGTGTAGGGAAGCACCTGCACCGTGATGTGGGGCTCCGCACCGACTGCGTTCAGGTGCTCCAGTTGTTCACGCATGACGTCCGGGCTGCCGACGACACGGTGCAGTGCCGATTCGTCGAGGACGGCCCACAGGCGCAGCGGGCAGGCCGGGTCGTAGATCCGGTGCTGGCGGCGCAGCCGCACCTTGAGGTGCGTGGCGGCCTGTTCGGCAGTCAGCCGAGGGATCGTTTCGGCGATGACAGCCTGGGCGTATGCGGGGGTCTGCAGGAGGTCGGGCACCACCATGGCCGCGTGAGTGTGCAGGCAGGCGGCGTCTGTCTCCAGGCCGATGAAGACACTGTCGGGGAGGTCGCCGTAGGGGTGCCACCAGCCCCGCTGACCGGATTCCCTGGCCATCTCCATCAGGGAGTCGACGACCTGCTGATCCGTCACTTCGTAGATCACGCACAGGTCGCGCACATCGCGGGGGCTGATGGCACGGTTGCCGTTCTCCAGATGACTGATCTTGGGCTGAGAGACCATGAGCCGCTCGGCCACTTCTGTGCTCTTCAGCCCACTGGCCACGCGGAGGCGGCGTAGCTCGGCCCCGAGACGGCGTCTCCTGACGGTGGGATTGGTCTTCGCCGCCACGTGCGGTGTACCTCCGTATGCAAATAGCTGGGTCGGCAAGCAGGTTGCCACGGCACGGAGGCTGTTGATCACGCGCAATGCCGACGTGGTCGCGGCAGCCGAGACGGATTCTTACGTTGGCAAATGCCTTGGTCCCAGGGGCGAGCGCAAGATCGCGTCCCGCCCGTACAGGGCGCGGGAGACCCGGCCTGTCAGGATGCGGTGCCACCGCCGCTTCCCGGACCTGCGGGCCCCTCCGTCGGCTCCGTGGGTTCCGGACGGGGGGTCGGCCCCGCTCTCCTGTGGGTACGGCGCCAGAGGTGGAACCGCCCGCGTCCGGCGCCGCGTTGGCCGCGGCGGCGGGTGCCGGACGTCCCCGGAGGCGGTCCCGCAACAGGCATCCCGGAGTGGCCGTAGTGGAAGGTGGCGATGCGGTCACTGTGCTGTGAGTTGAGCCGGTGGATGAGGAACACCCCGACGACGACCAACGCGATGCTCACGATCACGGTCACAAAGGTCTCCACGGTTCTCACCTTCCCATCTGCTGAGGTGGCTGAAGCGGCATCGCGGCGGTCGCGACGGGGATCCGCGGACGTACGGCCGGATCGCGGGCCCCATGTCCCCCTTCGGGCAGCGTCCGCAGCCGCGCCGCCTGTTCCATCAGCCGGCTCGCGGTCGACGCGCCCAGTGGGTCGCTCGCGGCGGCCATCAGCCAGGCGGCCGAGGCGGCAGGTGTCTGGGGCGGAACCACCAGGAGGTTCCACCGGCCCGTGCGGTACGAGAGCAACAGCAGTTCGTGCGGGTCCTGTTCGGCCAGGAACCAGCCCACCTTCACCACATGCCCGGCCACGGGCACCCTGCGTGGAACGACCGGCCAGTGGACGGGATTCACCGTGACCCGGGTGACCCGCCCCCACAGCGGATCCAGTACGGCGGTCAGGGAGGGGAGTTCCGCCGCGAGATCGAGGGACCGGGGCCACCATGCGCCGTCGAGCAGAGCCGGTGCGGGGCCGACGGGAGCCAGCGACAGGCGGGGAGAGAGGGAGGCGGACCGGTCCTCGGCTTCGGCTGTCGGCGGGTGGGAAACGGTCGCGGTCGTCATGACGCGAACCCTGCCCCGGGACGGCCATGACCGGCCCGGCATATTCGATCGCCGAAAATGACACGAGCTTGGAAGCCGGTGCGCGGAATATCCTCGGCAATTCGAGAGTACTCCCCGAACAGACCCGACGGTTGAACGGCCGACGGACAGACAGCCCCGTGCGTCCCTGCCCGGAACCGCCCCACCTGGAACACCGGTCGAGGCATGTCCGACGCACCCCGCGCGGAATGCCTCGCCCACCGGGGCCGTGCAGCCCTGTTCCCCCGCCTCCTCGGTCGTGTCGGGAGGCGTTTCGGTCATACGATGATAAATGGGTCGGCACATTCATGTGCTCGGGCCCGGAGGACAGCCCCGGGCATGTCCACGCCCGGGGGCGTCGCACCACCCGCCGGAGCGCGGACAGGGAGCAGGCATGATCCGTTCAGCCGACATCCGCGAGTGGCGCGACCACGACGTGATCGACGCGAAACAGCACAGAATCGGCATGCTCGAAGCGGTCTACGTGGACACGGCCACCGACGAACCGGCGATGGCCACCGTCCGGACCGGGCTGCCCACCCGCCAACGGCTGGTCTTCGTCCCCCTCGACGACGCGGTCCTCGGACCGGACTACGTCAAGGTCCCCTACTCCAAGGGGCTGGTCCGCAAAGCCCCGTCGATCGGGACGGACGACGTGCTGCCGGCCGAGCGGGAGGCGGAGATCTTCCGGCACTACGGCATGGCGTACCAGCCGGGAGAAGGGGGCGAACGTCAGCTCGCACGGCGCTGAACAGACGACCACGGCACAGCGGAGGTGGTACGGGTGATGGCGCTCTTCCTTCTGCTGATCCTGGTGGCGGTCGTCCTGGGACTCATCGGGGTGGTGGCCGACGGCCTGGGGTATCTCCTGGCCCTCGGCATCGTGGTCTTCGCCGCCGACGTGATCTTCTTCGCGGTGCGGTTGTCCCGGCGCGCCAGGCGGCGGCCCCTCCGCTGACCGCGAAGCCGTACGTGGGCTACCCGGTTGACGCGCGCAGGCCACGCCGGCGGGCGAGCCACAGGACGACCGCCGCGTAGAGGGCGACCATCGGCACGTCGACGGCCACCATCATCCAGTTCATGTCGGCGGCCGTCTCCTCGGAGTCGAGGCCGCCGGCGATCGCCGACATGAGCCCCATGGCGAGGAGGTTGTTGAGGACGTGCAGCGCGATCGCCGCTTCGAGTCCGCCCGTACGTACGGTCAGCAGACCCATGACGAGGCCGAACACCACCAGGTCGGCGAACCCCCAGGGGGTCCCCCAGCCGTGCGCGGTGGCGAAGAGCACCGCCTGCGGTGTCACCGCGAACCACGGTGAGCGGCACCAGGCTCCGACCGCCTGCAACAGCCAGCCGCGGAACACGTACTCCTCCGCCGCGGCCTGGAACGGCACCAGCAGGCAGACCGTCGCGAGGCCCAGCAGGAACGGCGACAGTCCGGCCCACGTCAGCTCCGCCAAGCTGTCGTCCTGTTCGGGCAGGAGCATGGAGATGCCCAGGGACACCGCCGACACGGGCAGGGCCACCGCGAGGCACAGCCCCAGCCAGCGCCACCGCAGCCCGCCCGCAACCGACGAGACCGTGCCCGCCGGGCGGCGCTGCACCCATCGCGCGGCCAGCAGGACCACCGGCAGACAGAGCGCGAGGGAGAGGAGCGCCATGGCGGTCTCCCCTGTGCCGCCCCATATGAGGTTGCCGTCGGCGTCATGGGGACGGTCCAGGACCGCACCGGCGATCTCGCTGCCGATGAGCAGCACCAGCACGACGAGGATCGCGCCGACGAGCACCACCAAGGTCCCCGCCAGCGGCCGCCACCACCGGTGGTTCCCGGTCGTGAGGGCCAGGCGGTGGTACGGGAGCGGCTGGGCCGGCACGGTGACGGGCGGGTTCCAGGGTGGGCCGGGAGGCTGAGGCGGTTCGGCGGTGGTGTGCGTCGTCATGGGGTCAGCATCCCTGCGGTGGACGGCCGTTGCGCCGACGGGGGTCGCCCAGGGCGGTCAGGCCCGTTCACTCGGCGGCTTGCTCGGCGGCTTGTTCGGCGGCTTGTTCGGCGGCTTGTTCGGCGAGGGTGTGTGCCACGAGCGCGTTGGCATGGCCGTGACCGAGACCGTGTTCGCTCTTGAGCCACGAGACGAGTTCCATGTGCCTGGTCAGCGGCGAGGTCCGGATCAGGTCCTTCCACTCCGCTGCCGGACGGCCGTACTTCTTCTCGATCGACGGGAAATAACTGGCGGGGCCCTTCACAGGTGCGGTCATGTCGGTCGCGTCCCTCTCCTTCGGTTCCCTCAGTCAGTGTGCTGACGGTCATGACCGGCGGGGGCGCGAGATGTCATCGGCCCCGAGAAGTGATCCGGGTCACGGGCGGGTGCCCGGGACCGCTCCGTACCCCAACTGCTCCAGCAGGCCGCCGTCATGGCCGTAGACCTGCACCCGGTAGATGTCCTCGTTCCGGCTCATCCGGAAGGCCGGTCGCAGGTGAGATCCGATGAGGTCTGCTGAGGTCTGCCGACGACAGCCGGCCTGTGGCGAGGCGGGAGTTGACATCGTTCACACCAGTTCGAGCTGCCGCTCCGGTTGCCGTACCGGTGCGGGCTTCGGTTCACACCTTCTGGTGGTCCGTACGTAGCCGGCGATCACCGAGAGCATCGCCAGGATGACGAGGGGCCCGAACACCCAGGGATGTCCGGCCATCTCCGTCGACAGATGGCGATACGTCAGCAGGAGCGCGGCGAAGACCGTCAGGCCGTACGCGACCAGTCGGATTCCCGAGCGGTCCCAGCCACGGTCGGCCGAGCGCAGAGCTGCCTCGACCGTGAGCGCGAACACCACGCCGGCCACGAGATCCACGCCGTAGTGGTAGCCGAAGCCCAGTGTCGCTGCGAGCGTGGCGATCAGCCAGAACGTGCCCGCGAACCGCAGAAACCGCGGGCCCCGGCGGGAGTGGACGAAGATCGCGGTGGCCCACGCCGTGTGCAGGCTGGGCATGCAGTTGCGGGGCGTGATCTCGTCGTAGGGCATCGGCTGCGGGGTGGTGACCGGCGGAAGCGTGTCCGGCCACAGGTTCCCCACCGCCCAGTGCCCGCCGCCGGTGCCGAAAGCGCCGGTGCCGTACGCGAAGACCGGTCCGACCACCGGGAAGATCATGTAGATGCCTGGACCAAGGAGACCGATCGCCAGAAACGTGCGCACCACATGATGACGCGGGAAACGCCCTTCGGCCGCAACGTTGCGCAGCTGGTACAGCGCGACGAGGACCGCGGCGACCGCGAGCTGGATGTAGACCCAGTCGAGAAGATGGGCACCGATCGGGCCCGTGGCCCTGACGGCCCGGCCCATCAGCCACGACGGATCGCCCAGCGCGTGATCGGCGGTTGCCAGGTACGGGTCGAGCACCGCCGGGCGGGTCTTCGAGGTGATCAGCAGCCAG
This sequence comes from Streptomyces sp. ADMS, assembly GCF_033441795.1. Classification (NCBI taxonomy): domain Bacteria; kingdom Bacillati; phylum Actinomycetota; class Actinomycetes; order Kitasatosporales; family Streptomycetaceae; genus Streptomyces; species Streptomyces sp. ADMS. The sequence continues at coordinate 13,431 of NZ_JAVFVX010000038.1, forward strand.
GTGTCACCCGCCTTGCGGCCGGCCACCAGCAGCAGGCCCAGCCCGACGCCCTTCAGCAGCAGGACCCGTTCCTGTCCGGTGCGGCGCGTGACGGCGATGACCGCGCAGCCCAGAATCACCCACAGCGCGCCGTTGCCGAAACAGTGGCCCTCGGACGTCCTGGCGCCGACCGCCCACCGCACCAGCCAGAAAACCGCGTCGACGCCCACGGCGACACCGGTCGCGATGCAGCGTTCCCGCCAGGGGAGCACCACCATCATCAGCGCCATACTGGCGTAGAGAAGAGGCCCCGATTTGGGGGCGAACACGACCTCCTGCACCTGATTGGTCATCGGCCCCGGCAGGCCGTAGCGACGTGCGGCGATCTCCAGCGTGATGAGGAATCCCAGGGCCGCCACACCCGCCACGGCCCAGGTTCTCGCTCGCGGCCGATGCCATTTGGAGAACGTATCTCCGCCGCTTATTCGCGAAATAACCCGTGTCGACATATCCAATTCTCCATCTGATTTGCCGGATTTTTATCAGTGAGTTACGAAACACACCGAATAGGTAGCCTTTCGGGGCTCCCGGCAAAGGAAGATGGAGGAGTTGACGTCTCGGTTCCGACCGTGACATCAAAAGGTGCTTCCGCTGTCCACCCGGCGCACAGCGGCACTGTGTCAGCGACTCAGGTGGATGAATCCGCAACTTCGAGGTGTCTCGCCGAGCGGGGTCCGGACCCTGCCCCGTTACGTCTGCTGCCAGGGGGTACTCGTGGTGGGCTGCCGGTTCATGTCCGCGCAGTGGGCCGCCTGTCCCCGACGTCGGAGCAATCGTGCGAGCACTTGTCGTCAACCGCACCCTCAAGAAGTCCCCCGAGTCCTCCGACACCGAGGTGCGGCCCTCCGCCGTCGTGCAGCGGCTCGCCCGGCACGACGTGGAGGTGGACTCCGTACGAGCCGTCGAACTCCACCACGCCCCAGGCCTCGTCACCGACGCGGGCGACGGCGACCAGTGGCAGTGGCAGTGGCAGTGGCAGTGGCAGTGGGCGCACCGGACCGGTCGCACCATGGCCGACAACCTTCTCGGCGTCGCCCGGGCCCTGGACGGGCTGCCGGTGCAGGCACCGGGCTCGGACTGAGGGACTCCTATGACAGCCGAATCACTCACCGCCGCTCCCCCGCTCCGATGCTGGGTGCCCCGGGGCGTGTACGCGCCGCAGACGGACACCCGGCTGCTGCGGCAGGCGATGTGCCGCGAAGGCATCACCGACCGGACGGACGTACTTGACCTGGGCACCGGAAGCGGCCTGCTCGCGGTCGAGGCCGCCCGGCTGGGCGGCCGGGTCACGGCCGTCGACATCTCCTGGCGGGCGCTCGCCGCCACCCGACTCAACGCCCTGCTGAACGGACAGACCCTGCGCGTACGCCGCGGCGACCTCGCGGCAGCCGTCCCCGGCCGCAGCTTCGACCTGGTGATCACCAACCCGCCCTATGTGCCCGCCCCGAGCACCGCGGCGCCCCGGGGTGCCGCCAGAGCCTGGGACGCGGGAAAGGACGGCCGCCTGCTGATCGACCGCATCTGCGACACCGCGCCGACGGTCCTGCGGCCGACGGGGACGCTCCTGATCGTGCACTCGCACCTGTGCGGCATCGACGCGACGCTGACCCGCCTGGAGAAGGCCGGCCTGCGGGCGGAGGTCGTCGACCGGGCCGTGCTGCCCTACGGACGTGTGCTGCGTTCCCGGCTCGCCTGGCTGCGTGAGCAGGGCCTGACGGACGACGGCACGACGGAGGAGCTGGCGGTGATCCGTGCCGAACACGCCTGAACGACCCCGCCGCCCCCGCCGTGTCCGCGTCCAGCGCGACGGGCCCCTGCTCATCGAGGGGCCGGTCGAAGTGATGGGCGAGGACGGCGAGGTGGCCGTCTCGGACCGCTTCACCGTCGCGGTCTGCACATGCCGGCGCAGCCGCGACTTCCCCTGGTGCGACACCAGCCACCGCCGCCGCAAACCGTCCGCGAAGGACGGCAAGGACGGCAAGGACGGCAAGGACGGCACAGAAGGCACAGAAGGCACAGACGACACCGAAGGCAAGGCCTCATGACCGGCTCCCCCGCCCTCTCCCGGCAGCATTTCCGGCTCCTGCCGCCGCCGCTGCCCGAGCCGCGCGGCCCCCTCTCCGCCGCGGTGACGGCCCTGCTGCGCGGTTCGGGCCCCGGGAGCGTGCCGTCTCCCGACGACTGCTCCCCCTACGGCGACGACCTGCAACTCGCCCTCTACGTCCTCTACGAGCTCCACTACCAGGGCTTCGAGGACGTCCCGGACAGCCTTGAGTGGGACAGCGGTCTGCTGGCCGTCCGCGGTGCGATCGAGAACCGTTTCCTGGGCGCACTGCGCGCGGACGTCCCGGCCGACGACACGGAGACCGCCGAACAGGTGCTGGACGAACTCCAGCTCGAACCGGTCGGCGACGACGGAAGCAGCGTCTCGTACTTCCTCCAGAACGAGGGCGGCCTCGACCACGTGCGCGCGTACGCGGCGATGCGCTCCCTCTACCACCTGAAGGAAGCGGACCCGCACGCCTGGGTACTCCCCCGGCTCCACGGCCGGGCCAAGGCTGCCATGGTGGCCGTGGAGTTCGACGAGTTCGGCGGGGGCCGCGCCGACGAGATCCACGCGCAGCTGTTCGCCGACCTGATGGAGGACCTGCGGCTGGATACCACGTACGGCCACTACGTGGACGCCGCGCCGGCCGAGGCACTCGCCACCGTCAACCTGATGTCCCTGTTCGGTCTGCACCGCGCCCTGCGCGCGGCGCTGGTCGGACACTTCGCCGCCGTCGAGGTGACCTCGTCCCCGGCCTCGCGCCGCCTGGCCGAGGCGATGCGCCGGGTGGGCGCCGGCCCGGCGGCCGTACGGTTCTACACCGAGCACGTGACGGCGGACGCGGTGCACGAGCAGGTAGTACGGCACGACGTCGTCGGCGGCCTCCTGGAGGGCGAACCGCACCTGGACGCCGACGTGGTCTTCGGCATCCGGGCGACCACCTATCTGGAGGACCGCCTGGCGGGCGGGCTGCTCGACGCCTGGCGCGAGGGCGCCACAGGGCTGCGGGGGGATGGCTGGATCTGACGGAGCCGCCAGAGGATTCGAGCGGCCCCTCGGCCCTGCGTCCTGCCGTACGCCGGGGGGCGCGCTGTGCCGGTCGTGTTCGGGCGCGGGGGCCATCCCTGTTCGCGGTTCGCGAACTCCGGGGTGCGCGCGGCCCGGCCGAGCGGGCGGACGAACCAGGCGGGCGGGCCCCGGGCTCATGGTGCCGCTCGACGCCCACCCGTCGGACCACGGGCGCGTCAGCGTGCGGCTCACCCAGCCGACGACGAGCAGCCCACCGCGCGTCTCCTCACGGCCCTGCGCGATCTGGCCGACCACGCCCACGCCCTGCGGGACACCTCTCAGGTCGCCGCCCCGTCCCGGGCCGAGCGGACGGAGCAGGCCCGCCTGCCCCGGGACGCGTACTCCGCGCGGCACGCGAAGGCCTCCGTGGCCCAGGCGGTCGGCCGGATCGCCGCCGGGACGGTGACCGAGCCCGTACTTGAGTACCTGACTTAAGTACCTGGCCGGCCACCGGAGTCGAGGCCGGCATGTTCCTGCCGGACGCCGCCGACGGGTGCCGGACACACCGAACGGGTCGTCGCGGAGGACGACCCGTTCACCGGTGGCGCCGTGCACGGCGCCACCGGCGTCATGGGGTGAGGACCCGACTGTCAGAGAACCGGACCAGGGCCACCGGGAGTGCTGCCCGGGCCACGGGGAGTGGTGCCAGGGCCACCGGGAGTGCTGCCCGGGGTCCCAGGCATACCGCCAGGCGTACCGGGCGTAACGCCGGGGGTCCCAGGGGTACCGGCCGTGCCGGTCGTGCCGGCGTCGCCGGGCTGGATGCGTCCCCGCCAGGCGCCGGTCTCGCCGCCGCGCTCCTCGACGTAGTCCTTGAAGCGGTGCAGGTCGCCCTTGACCCGGCGGTCGATCATGCCGAGCGCGTCCGCGCCCTTCTCCACCATGCCGCTGGGCTCGACCTCCATCGTGAGCTCGACCCGGGTGTGCGTCTCGTCGAGACGCTCGAAGCGGACGGAGCCGCGCTGCTGGGTGTCGCCACTGACGGACCGCCAGGTGATCCGGTCGTCCGGAAGCTGATCGACGATCTCGGTGTCGAACTCGCGCCGAACCCCACCGATCTTGGTGGTCCAGTGGTTGCGCCGGTCGTCGAGCTGCCTGACCTCCTCGACGCCCTCCATGAACTGCGGGAACTCCTCGAACTGCGTCCACTGGTTGTACGCGGTGTGGACGGAAACCTCTACGTCCACTGCTTCCTTGACCGTGCTCATACTTTCCTCCTCATTTGAGGTATTCGCGGTATTGGCGGCCTTCCGCACGACCTCGGGTACCCAGGTGTGCGGAATGAAGACCTCCCTGTCGGGGCGTATCGCGAATCACAAGGGGCACTCGGCCGCCATGAACCCCCAGACCGCGACCCACGGCTCCTACTGGCTGGAGACGGCGCCTCCCGGCGTCCCCGCTCCCCCGCTGTCCGGTGACCTCACCGTGGACGTCGCCGTGATCGGCGGCGGCATCGCCGGCCTCAGCACCGCCTGGGAGCTGGCCCGGCAGGGCCGCGAGGTGGCGGTGCTGGAGGCCGGCCGCGTCGCCGCCGGGGTCACCGGCCACACGACGGCCAAACTGACCGCCCTGCACACCCTCGTCTACGACCACCTGCGCCGCACCCGCGGTCCCGAGGGCGCCAGCCTGTACGCGCGCTCACAGATGGAGGCCATCCGGCACGCCTCCGGGATCGTCGACGAACTCGGCATCGACTGCGAGTGGGAGGAGACGGCCGCCCTCACCTATGCCGAGGACCCGCAGCACGTCGGGGAGTTGCGGGCGGAGGCCGAAGCCGCGCGTGAGGCTGGACTGCCGGCCGAGTTCGTGACCGGGACCGACCTGCCCTTCGCGGTCGCCGGCGCGGTCCGGGTGAGCGGACAGGCACAGTTCCATCCCCGCAAGTACCTGCTGGCCCTCACCGACGACCTGCGCCGGCGCGGCGGCACGGTGTACGAGGGCACGCGCGTCGTCCGTCTCACCGAGGGCGAACCCTGCATCCTGCGCACCGATACCGGGGTCTCGGTCCGCGCCGGGGAAGTCGTCATCGCCACGCACTATCCCGTCTTCGACCGGGCTCTGCTGTTCACCCGCCTCAGCCCGCGCCGTGAACTCGTCGTCGCCGCGACCATCGACGAGGACCGCGCCCCGCGTGACATGTACATCACGCAGGAACAGAACACGCGCTCGGTGCGCAGCGCCCCGTACCGCGACGGCAAGCGCCTGCTGATCGTCACCGGGGAGCATTTCACCCCCGGTACCGCCGATGTCGAGGAGAGGTTCACCCGGCTGACCGCCTGGGCCGACGACCGCTTCACCGGTCTCACGTTCACCCATCGCTGGGCCACCCAGGACAACGACTCCACCGACTCCGTACCGCTGGTCGGACCGCTCCACCACCGCAGTCGGCACACCTATGTGGCCACCGGATTCGGCGGCTGGGGCATGAGCGGCGGCATCATGGCGGGCCGGCTCCTCAGCGACCAGATCAACGGCCTCCCGTCCCCCTGGAGCGGCCTCTACGACCCGCGCCGGCTGACACCCGTGGTCCGCGCGGGGGCGTCGTTCCTCAAGCATCAGGCCCAGGTGGCCCGGCACTTCGTCGGCGACCGGCTGCCGGCCGTGACGGCCCCCGCGCCGGACGACATCCCCCGGGGCCACGGCGCCGTGGTGCGCGTGGGCGGACGGCAGTACGCCATCCACCGGGACGAGAGCGGCTCGCTCCACGCCGTCTCGGCGCGCTGCACCCATCTCGGCTGCATCGTGGCCTTCAACGACGCGGAGCAGGCATGGGAGTGTCCGTGCCACGGCTCCCGTTTCGCCCCCGACGGACAGATCCTCCAAGGGCCCGCGGTGCGCCCGCTGGAGAAGCGCGATATCCCGGAGTAGGCGCGACGGACCCGCGCTGACCCCTTACGGCTGACAGCTGACGTCAGCTGTCAGGAGCGACCGCCACCCCCGAAACCGCCGCCCTCCGAGGCCCCGCCCGC
>NZ_JAVFVX010000038.1:19653-69740 GCF_033441795.1 Streptomyces sp. ADMS
CGCCTGGCAGCTGACGCCAGCCGTCGGACGCCAGCCGTCGGACGCCGCTGTCAGGGGCGACCGCCACCCCCGAAACCGCCGCCCTCCGGGGCCTCGCCCGCCGTCACCGTGGCGATCTTCTCGGCGGAGCCCAACTCGCCCGACTCGGCCAGGCCTCCGGTGTCGGTGCCCGAGGTGCTGCCGCCGGTGTAAATCGTGTACTCCTCACCGTTCTCGATGCCCTTGCCGGAGTACACGATGTTCTGGGCGGCCTTCGAGGTGACGTACGACGCCACGACCTTGCCGTCGGAGTCGGCGATGTGCACGGTGGTGCCGGCCTGGACGGCCGAGTCGAGCGTGGCGGAGAGCCAGCCCTGCCCGGACTCGCTGTCGGGGGCGACGACCATGCCCGCGCTGCCGGCGGCAAGCAGCGTGCCGCCGCTGACGGTGAAGCTGCCGTTGACGTCGAGCGCCCCGTTGCCGTTGCGCTCCGGTCCGTTGACGACGACGGTGCCGCCGGTGATCTCGGCGGTGCCGTTGGAGTCGAAGCCGTCGCCCTCGGCGTCGATGACCAGGATGCCGCCGGTCACCTTGACCGAGTAGTCGCCGACGCCCTCGCCTCCGCCACCGCCGCCGGGACCGCCACCGCCACCGGGACCACCGCCGAAGCCGCCCTGGTCGCTCTGGTCGTCCGAAGTGGCCTCGCTGCCGGAGGCGTTGATGCCGTCGTCGGAGGAGGTGACGTCCGTCGAACCGCCGCTGACGAGGATGTCCTTGCCCTCCAGTCCCTCGTTCGCCCGCGTGACCTTCACCGTGCCGGCGCTGATGACGAGGTCGCCCTCCGCGTGCACCCCGTCGTCGCCGGCGGCGAGGGTGACGGTGGCGCCGCCGAGGTGCACGGCTCCGTCGCCGTGCACGGCGTCGGCGGAGGACGTGACGTCGACGCTGCCGCCCTCCAGGACCGTGATGACGCCCGACTTCAGCCCATGGGCGGAGGAGTCGTCGGATGCCTCGCTGGTGACGGCGACCTTCCCGCCGGTGGCGACGAGGTCGGTGGCCGCGTCGATGCCGTCGCCCGCGCTGGTCACCTTCACGGTGCCGCCGCTGACGGCGATGTAACCGCGGTCGGCGTCCTCGGTGTTGTCCGCCTTGAGCCCGTCGCCCCCGGCGGTGACGGTGACCGTGCCGCCGCTCACCACCACGTAGTCCTTGCCGCGGATGCCGTCGTCGGCGGCGTCGACGGTGAGGGTGCCGCCCTGGATCACCAGGCCGTCGGTGCTGGTGATGCCGTCGGCGCCGTTGCCCTTCACGGTGAGCGAGCCGCTGCCGCCGATCGTCAGGTCGGCGGCGCTGTGCAGGGCGGCGTTCGCTGCCGCGTCCTCGGCGTACGTGTCGGTGTCACCGAGGGTGTTCGCGCTGCCGTCGGCGAGGACGACCACGACCTCGTCGGCGTCGGTGACGTCGATCGCGGCGCCCTTGGAGTTGGCGATCTTCGCGCCGTCGAGGATCAGCGTGACCTTGGCCTCGGGGGCGGTCACCACGACCTGTCCTTCGAGGCTGCCGCTGAGCCGGTAGGTGCCCTCGGCGGTGATCGTGACGGTGGCCCCGTCGACAGTGACGCCGTCCCCGTCGGAGGAGGCGGAGGCACCCTTCAACTCGACGTCCACGGCGGTCGCCCCGTCCACCTCCGTGTCCCCGGTCTCGGCGTGGACGTCCTGGTTGTCGGCGAGCACGGCGGCGGCCTTCTGGGAGCCGTCCACGGAGGCGGCCGAGGACGAACTCGAGTCCGACCCCGAACTGGCCGAGGACGAACCGGAGTTGTCACTCGAACTCGACGAACACCCCATGAGCACGGCGCCGGCGAGTCCCACCGAGGCGAGTACGCCCGCCAGCCTCGTGCGGAACCCCCGGGCTCCCAGCGCTCCTCGCCGACCCCTCGTCCTCAAGTACGCGTTCATGCCGGGCTCCCGTGCAGTGCGGTCGAAACGTTCGGAAAGTGGCGCCGCAGAACGGGCAGCCACCGGTGTGCGGGCAGTCCGGGCCGCAGCGCGGCGAGACCGGTGCCGTACTTGGATATCGCTATGGGCCGGTGTTTCAGCGACCACAGGAGCCGGTCGGCCTCCGACCCGGCCCGCCCCGACTTGGTCTCGACGACGGCCCGGTCCGGCGTGCGCAGTCCGGTCCCGTCGGGCAGCGTCCAGGTCAGCCCGGTGTCGACGGTCACCCTGCTGTCGCTCGCGGGCAGCAACAGGGTCGTGCGCCGGTACGACGTGACCAGCGTGGGGACGAACCGGAATCCGCCGGAGTCGATCCCGGCCCCGGCGAGCACGTCGTCGGCGTACGCGCGCGCCGAGGGGTTCAGGCTCCACAGGTCTCCGTCGTACGGGATGCGCTGTTTGACCGTCGTACCGCGCGGGCCGCTCGTCTTGACCTCGAAGTAGTGGTCACCGGAGTCGAGATAGGTACGGATGCGCAGCTTGAACCGGCGCCGGCGGCGACGCGCGGTCCGCAGGTAGCCGTCCAGCTCCGGGGTGTCGAAGTAGACGGACCGGTATCCGAAGTGCCGCTCCCCGGCCATCTCCAGGACCCGTACGTCCGCGCCCAATCCGCCCAGCACCAGCGGCAGTTCACGGATCGGCAGCATGTACTTACGGTCGAGGCGGGTCAACAGCGAGGCGCGTTCGACGAGTTCGTCGAGCCCGATCGGGTGCAGGGCTCCGACCACCGGTGCGAGGTGGAGGGGCGCGGGCGCGGTCACGCCCCGACTCCCTGTCGCACGGGGGTGGTTCCGGCCTCCCGGGGCGCCTTCGAGCCTTCGGTGACGACGTACCGTACGTCGACCTGGGTCGTGTCGTTGACAAGGTCGACGCCCTTGACCGACATGTTCACCACGCGCCCGCCCAGCAGAACTTCCAGATGGGCCCGCAGTGCCTCGTCGTCGGTGTACGCGGAGTCGAGCCGTAGGCCGAGCTGCCGGTGCCGGCCGAAGAGCCGGGGGTGGTCGCCGACGTACATGGTGAGGACGATCAGCCCCATCAGGGCTGCCGTCAGCACGTTCACGCTGGAGGGGAGCCCGGCGAGCAGGCCGAGGGCGAGAGCGGAGAAGTAGTACGCGATCTCGTGCTGGGCGATCTCGGACGACCGCAGCCGGATGATCGACAGGACCCCGAAGAGTCCCATCCCCAGCCCGATCCCCACCGACGCGGAGCTGAGCGTCATCGCGACGGCGAGGACACCGACGTTCACGCCGAGGAAGGCGGCGATCAGGTCCCGGCGGTGGTGGCGCGGAAAGTACACCCCGAAGGTGAGGACGGCGATGGCTACGAGATCGACGGCGACGAGCAGCGACTGGTTCACGACAGGCGCTCCGTCTTTACGGTGACTTGGCTCATTGTTCAACCATGAGCAACCTGTCTGTGAATCAACTGGGCCGTTTCTTAACGAACCTTGAGAATCACGCGGGCGTCGCGGTGCGGAACGAGTGGGAGCCCGGCATCCCGGCAGAGTGGAGCGGGCTCCACCACCGGTCGGGGGGAGGCCTCCCTCGCCACATCGTCCCCTTCGGGGAATCGTTGATCTCGCCCGGCCGGCCTCCGCACCGAGCCGCTCCGGGAAACCGAAGAAGGTTGCTTGACTTAAGTAACTCGATTATGTTTGCCTAAGTCAAGCAATAAAGAACCCCCCGCACAGGAGTCCCCTCATGGCACACACCACCCTGGCCTGCCTCCTCCTCGGCGCGGTCGCGGCCGGCGTGGCCGCCCTCGTCGCCGCCTGGCACGGCTGGGGCCACCGCCACACCGCCTGACCCGGGGCCCCTCGAAGCCGAGGAGGCCCCGTCGTACCGCGCCCATGGGGACGGGGACGGCGCGGTCGCCGGGCCGGACACCGGAACGCCCCCCATCCGGCATCCGGCCCGGTGACACCACCCCGAGACACACGACGCCGTCCCGGCGCGTGCCGGCCCGCCTCCGCGCACACCTGGACGTCCGCACACGCCGACCCCGGTCACCCCCCTCACCGCTGCCAGCCCCCTCCCCCCGGACAGGAACCGCTACCCATGATCAGCAGCCTGCAGCGGCAGCCGCCCAGCCGTCCCCGCCCCGTCGGCCGTCCCGGCCCCGTCGACGCCGCTGTCGCCGCCGCCGTCTTCGCCTGCTCGTTTCCCGGCATCGTCGTCACACTCCCAGGCGGCCCCGAACTTCCCTGGGGGCCCGGCACGGCGCTGACAGGTGTCTCCTGCGTGGCGTTGCTGTGGCACCGCTGCCACCCTCGCGCCACCGTGGTGATGACCGTCCTGTGCGCCACGGCCATGGCCGGGATCGGCCACGTTCTCTCGGTCCTGCTGCTCGGGCCGCTCATGGTCGCGCTGCACTCGCTGGCCCTGCGTACCGACCGGAAGACCGCCAACTCCTTCACCTTCGGCGGCATCGCCCTGCTGGTCAGCACGGCGCTGATCGTCGGCCCCGCCGGTGAACCGCTGATCCTGAAGCTGGTCGGCCCCGCCGCCTGGCTGGTGCTGCCCACCTCACTGGGCACCGCGACCCGACTGCGCGGCGCCTATCTGGAGGCGGTCCAGGCCCGCGCCGAACACGCGGAGCGCACCCGGGAGGAGGAGGCGCGGCGCCGGGTCGCCGAGGAGCGGATGCGGATCGCCCGCGACCTGCACGACGTCGTCGCCCACCATCTGGTCCTGGCCAAGCTCCAGGCCGGCGCAGTCGCCCGGCAGCTTCCCGCCCGGCCCGACGAGGCGGCGCGGATCGTCACCGACCTGACCGGCACCACCGCCTCGGCCCTGCGCGAACTCAAGGCCACCGTGGGCCTGTTGCGCCACTCCGACCACCCGGACCTGCCCACGGGGACGACCACCCCCGGGCTCGCCCAGCTGCCGGAACTCGCCGCCTCCTTCCAGCACGCCGGGCTCGCGGTCGCCGTCACCGTCGTAGGGGAACCCCGGCCGCTGTCGGCCGGTGTGGATCTCACGGCGTACCGGATAGCGCAGGAGGCCCTGACCAACGTCACCAAGCACGCCGCCGCCCGTTCGGCCGAGGTCCGGCTCACCTACTCCGCGACCGGCGTCGTCCTGGCCGTCACCGACGAGGGACCGGGGAAAAGACCCGCCGGCCCATCCAGCTCCCCGCGCCCGAGCGGCGGTTACGGCCTCATCGGTATGCGGGAGCGGGCCCACTCCGTCGGCGGACGTTTCCGTGCGGAGCATCGCGGCCAGGGGGGTTTCGGGGTGGTCACCGAGCTGCCCCTCCAGGCCGAGCAGCCTGAACAGGCCGAGCAGGCCAAGCAGGCCGGGCTGTGACCCAGACCACCGCCCCGTAACCACGATTTAACTTGCGTAAGTCAAGCAATCCGAATTACGCTTGCGTAAGTCAAGCAACCTGATTGCCCGGCTCGATCCCACGACTCGCCCAACGGAGGCCCGTCCCCATGTCCAACGCCCTTACCCGTCCCGCCGGAGCGGGAACATCCGCCCCGCCGAGGCCGAACGCCGTGGTGGCGGTACTGGCCCTGGCCGGGATCGTCGTCTCGCTGATGCAGACCCTGGTCATCCCGATCGTTCCCGACCTGCCGAGGCTCCTGGACGCTCCCGCGTCCGACACCGCCTGGGCGGTCACCGCCACCCTGCTCGCGGCCTCCGTGGCCACCCCGGTGGTGGGCAGGCTCGGCGACATGTTCGGCAAGCGCCGGATGCTGCTGGTCAGCATCGTGCTGCTGGTGTCCGGTTCGGTGGTCTGCGCACTGGCCGACTCCCTCGTCCCGATGATCATCGGGCGTGCCCTGCAGGGCCTCGCGGCAGCGGTCGTACCGCTCGGCATCAGCATCATGCGTGACGCCCTGCCCGCCGACCGGCTGGCCGGATCCACCGCACTGATGAGCGCCTCGCTCGGTGTCGGCGGAGCCCTGGGTCTGCCCAGCGCCGCCTTCATCGCCGACAACTGGGACTGGCACATCCTCTTCTGGGTCTCCGCGGCCCTGGGCGTCGTCGCCCTCGTCCTCGTCGTCCTGATCGTGCCGGAGTCGAAGGTCCGCGCCGGCGGCCGGTTCGACCTGGTCGGCTCGCTCGGCCTCTCCGCCGGCCTGATGTCCCTGCTGCTGGCCGTCTCCAAGGGCGGCGACTGGGGCTGGACCAGCGGCACCACGCTCGGCCTGGGCGCCGCCGCCGTCCTGATCCTGCTGGCCTGGGGCTGGTGGGAGCTGCGCAGCCCGCAGCCGCTGGTCGACCTGCGCACCACCGTCCGCCCGCAGGTGCTGTTCACCAACCTCGCGTCGATCGCCCTCGGGTTCTCGATGTTCGCGATGTCCCTGGTCCTGCCGCAGCTGCTCCAGCTGCCCGAAGAGACCGGCTACGGCCTGGGCAGGTCCATGCTGACCGTCGGTCTGGTGCTGGCCCCGCAGGGCCTGGTGATGATGGTCATGTCGGCCGTGTCCGCGAAGGTCACCAAGGCCAAGGGCCCGAAGGTCACCCTGATGATCGGTGCGCTGATCGTGGCCGGCGGTTACGGTCTGAACCTCGTCCTGATGTCCGAGGTCTGGCACCTGATCCTGGTGTCCTGTGTCATCGGCGCCGGCATCGGCTTCACCTACGGGGCGCTGCCCGCCCTGATCATGGGCGCCGTCGACCCCACCCAGACGGGTGCCGCCAACAGCCTCAACACGCTGATGCGGTCCCTGGGCACCTCCTTCGCCAGCGCCCTCGCCGGCGTGATCCTCGCCCAGATGACCACCGACTTCGGCGGCATGGCGCTGCCTTCGGAGGACGCCTTCAAGGTGGTCATGGCCATCGGCGCCGGAGCCGCCCTGCTGGCCTTCCTCCTCGCCTCCTTCATCCCGCGCCGGCGTGAGTCCGCGCAGGGGGTCACGGTCGACAGCCCGGTCGAGGCTCCGGAAGCGGCGAAGGCCGCCGCGATCAAGGCGTAAGGCGTCGGGCGTACGCCCGCACAGGCGCCGAACACACAAGGAGGCCGCCGCCCGCATCCGCGGGCGGCGGCCTCCTTCGCGTGATCCGCACGACACCCCCACCATTGCTTGCGTAACTCAAGCAATTCCATATATTTGAGTAAGTCAAGCAATCGCACGTCGGGCATCGAGACCGTACGTACGAAGCGGATGGAGACCGCCATGAACGAAGCGCACCGGCCCCCGGCCGCTCCCGGTCCGCTCGCCTCCTTCGCCCGGTTCGTGCTGTGCGGCGGCGGAGTCGGCGTCCTCTCCAGCTTCGCCGTGACGCTGCTGGCCGTTTCGATGCCCTGGGGACTGGCCAACGCGGTGATCACCATCGCCTCCACCCTCCTCTGCACCGAACTGCACGCACGCTTCAGCTTCGGGGCCGGCCACCGCGCCGGCCGTCGCGAGCACTGGCAGTCGGCGGGCTCGGCGGCGGTGGCGTACGTGGTGACCTGCGCGGCGATGGTGCTGCTGCACCTGCTTCAGTCCTCGCCCTCGGCGCTGACCGAGCAGATCGTCTACCTCGGCGCCGCCGGCCTCGCCGGCGTCGGCCGCTTCGTGGTCCTGCGGCTGTTCGTCTTCGCCACCGGCAGCGGCAGCGGTACCGGTCGCGTTCGCGCCACGGAGCCGGTGCGGGAGAACGTCCCGGCCGGCGCCGTGTGACGTTCCCCCCGTCGCCGGTCCCCCGCGACCAGTGGCCTGGCTATCCCCGCTCGGGGCTGACGGGAACCCGTCAACCTCCCTGCCACGCGTGGCAGTTGTGGGACAGCGAAGAGTCCTGCCCGGGGCGGTGTCGACACCGCCCCGGGCAGGACTCGGTACATGGTCCGCGAAACGCACGCGGTCCGAGGAGTTACTCGGTGGTGAGGTAGGCGCGTTCGATCGTCTGGACCAGCGTGTTGCCGGCCCGGTCGGTCAGCCTGGCCCGCAGCGAGACGGAGCCGGCCGTGGCCGGGTGGGTCAGCGCCAGGTGCGTACTGCCGACGGCCTTGGTGTGCTGCCAGGTGGAGCCGTCGTCGTAGGAGACCTCGAAGGCGAGCCTGGCGGGTCGCTGTCCGGCCGCCGCGCCCTCGACGGTGAAGGGGACCGCGAACCGCCTGCCCGCCTTCGCCGTGCTGGACAGGCTCAGGTCGGGTGAGAAGCGGATCACCGACAGCGGCAGCCGCGTCGACTCGTCCCCGGGGGGCGTGGCGGAGCGGAAGGTCCACTCGGCCCGGACGCGGGTCGAGACCGGATGCACCGCCGGGTCACGGGAGTTGTCGACCGTCAGCCTGTACGCGGTGTCCTGGGCCGGAACCGTGTACTCGGTGAGGCCCTCGCTCGGCGCGATGCCGAAGTCGTCGGCGATCTCCTTGCCGTCCGCCTCCAGCTTGCCGCTCACCGACGTGTAGTCGCTGAGGCCCCAGTGCCCGGCGCCATCGCCGAACAGCGGCACGAAGGCCCTGATGACGTTGCCGTACCGCATGACTCCGGGGAGTGCCCGCTCCGCTCCGGCGTCCGTGGCGGCGGGCATGGCCGGGCCGAAGACACCGACGTTGAAGCGCTCGGTGTAGTTCCGGCCGGCCTCCCAGGTCCTCGGCATCCGCATCAGGAAGTTCTCCGCGACCTTGTCCTCACCCTCGCCGACGGTCTGCCAGGTGCGGAAGGACCACTCGACGTCATTGGCGAGGACGTAGTCGGTCGTGCGCATGGGCAGTTCGCCGCGGAGGTCGTGGGCGGTGAAGACCAGGCCCCCGTCGGGGGTGTGCGGCGACACCTCGACCTGGACGCGCCTGCCCTCGACGGGCACGCCCACCTGGAGGTCGACCTTGGCGAGCTGGTCCTGGCGGACGTCGGCGGTGAAGCCGTCGAGGCGGACGGTGCGGTTCCAGCCCAGGTGGTAGGTGACCGGCCTGCCCTGGTCGTCCTCGCGGGTCCAGTCGCCGGCGAACACGGCGGACATGCCGTCCGTGGTCGCGTCCGGTCCGAGGTGCCCGAACCGCGAGCCCTCGAAGGTCGGCAGGATGTACTGGTAGGCGCCGGTCCTCATGCCCTCGCCCTGGTCGTAGCTGAAGAGGACCGTGGCTTCGGTGTTCTCCGCCGCCGCGTCGGGCACGGTGATCTCCACCGGCCGCGCCTGCCGGGCGTCGACCGTGACGGTGGTGTCCCCGTCCAGGCTCAGCTTCGGCAGCACGAGCATGGCGTGGGTGGCGGACTCGAGAGAGGGGTGGATCACCCCGTTGAGGACGTAGTCGCCCTTGGGCAGCCGCACCGTGAGCTCGCCGTCCTGCTCGTCGGCGTAGTCCGCGTAGAAGGTGCCGTCGAGGTCCGCGAGGGAGGTGACGGCGTCGCCGGTCGGCTCGCCGTTCTCGTCGAGGTGCCTGAGCGTCAGGCTGTACGACTCCACCTCACGCTCCACGCCGACAGCCGTACGCACCTGCACCTCGCCGTCGGCCGAGACGGCGGCCACCGAGCCGCCGAAGGAGCCGTCGGCTGTGCCGGCTCGGCTGTCGGCGGTGACGGAGGCGCTCGCCTCGCCGCCCGCCGGGACGGTGATCCGCTGCGGCGACACGGCGAACATGCCCTCGGCGGCGGGCTCGCCGTCCACCGAGAACGCGTCGACGGACAGGTCGAGGGTGACCGGCTCCGTACCGAGGTTGCGGTACGTCACCTGCTTGGTCGCCGGGTGGTCGTCGCCGTGCGGCCACTGCTGGAGACCGAAGTCGAGCGGCTGCTGCTCGGTGACGACGCCCTGGTCCAGGGCCCTGACCAGGTCGGTTCGCCCGGTGCCCTGCTGGTAGGAGCTGTACGGGCCCGGCTTGGCGGAGCCCGTGAGGGCCGCCTTGATGCGTTCGCCGGTCCAGTCGGGGTGCTGCTGGGCGAGGATCGCGGCGGCGCCCGCGACGTGCGGGGTCGCCATGGAGGTGCCCTCGATGGTGAGGTATCCGGGTACGTCGGAGGGGTACCACTCCTCCAGGAGGCTGCCGGCGGCCGCGGCGGCCGTGATGGCGACGCCGGGCGCGGTCAGGTCGGGCTTGACCCCGCTGTCACCGACGCGCGGGCCACGGCTGGAGAAGCCGGCGAGGGCGTCGGCCTTGTCGACCGCGCCGACGGTGAGCGCGGCGTCGGCGCTGCCGGGCGAGCCGACCGTGCGTTCGCCGGACCCGCCGTCGTTGCCGGCGGCGATGACGAAGAGCGAGTCGCTCTCGGCGGAGAGCCGGTTGACCGTCTCCTCCAACGGGTCGATGCCGGGCATGTCCTCGCCGCCGAGGCTCAGGTTGACGACGTCGGCGCCCTGGGCCACCGCCCACTCCATGCCCGCGATGATCCCGGAGTCCGAGCCGAAGCCGTCGTCGTTCAGGACCTTGCCGTTCAGGAGCTTCGCGCCGGGAGCGACGCCCTTGTAATTGCCCCCGGCCCCGGCGCCCGTACCGGCCGCGGTGGACGCCACGTGCGTGCCGTGGCCGACCTTGTCGCCGGTGCCGGAGGGGGAAGCGGTGAAGTCCTGCTCGGCGATCACCTGGGAGGCGAGGTCGGGGTGGGCCGTGTCGATGCCGGTGTCCAGCACGGCGATCCTGACGCCGGTGCCGTCGTAGCCGGCGGCCCAGGCCGTCGGCGCGCCGATCTGCGGCACGCTCTTGTCGAGGCTGGCCTTGCGCCTGCCGTCGAGCCACAGCTTCTCGACGGCGGTCGAGCCGGTGAACTCCGTTGCCCCGTCGGCTTTTCCGCTCGCGCCGGTCACGGCGTTCCAGAAGTCGGCGCCGCGCTTCTTCACGGGCCGCATCGCCTTGCCGTTGACGACCGGAAGCGCCCGGCCGACCTTGGCCCCGGCCCCGGTGAACGGGGTCATCGAGGGCGCCTTCTTGCCCCGGAAGGTGACGATCAGCGGTACGTCGCTCCGGCCGGCGTCGTCGTAGCCGTCGGCGACCAACTGCGTCACGTCGAACAGGCGGGCGTCCAACTTGCCCTGTGCCAAAAGTAGTTGGGCGTCACCGGGCACGACCTGGGTGTGTCCGTCGACCACCCGGACGGAGAACGGCACGCGCTCCCGGCCCTCCGCCCGCTCCACACCGGTGACCTGGCCGGCGCCGTCCATCATGACCCGGTCACCGGTGACCAGGGTCACCGTCTTGACCGCCTTGGCCGTACCGGCCGCCCTGGCGGCATCGGCCACCCCTGACGTCCTGACGGTGGTGGCGCCGCTCGCGTCCTGGGCTTCCGCGCCCGGCACACCGGCCAGCAGAAGGGCCGTGGAGGCCACTCCGGCCGCCACGACCGCGCGCCTCGGCCTCGCGAGTCTCCCGTGTAACTCCACCTGAACTCCTGACACTTCGACATCGGACAGTGGCCGCCGCACGTACTCCCGACGGCTCGCGCACAGAGACGGACGGGGGTGGCTTCGGGTTGGAAAAACATCCGACCGGTTTCCGACGAGAGGTCAGCGAGCGGACCTCCCCGGAACCCCCTCCTCCACCGTTCGGCCAGTACAGAGGCGGTCCCGGGCCACAGGTTCCAGCCGTTCGGCCGAGGCGGTGGTGCCCTCCGGGGCAGCAGATTGGGCTGCCGGGCCCCGCGGACGTGCGCGGGGTGACACGGAGAGGGAGTCGGACATGACCAAGGCACCTCCGCGCGGCACGCGGACGAACCGGCACCTGGCGCGGGTCACGACACTGGCCGTGGCCGCGCTGGTCGCCACGCAGTGGCTCGCCTCGGCTGCGGGCATCGGCGCCCGCTGACCTCGACGTACTCGAGCAGGCACGACGGCAGGAAAGCAGGGCGGCATGGCAATTCGGGTGGTCGTCGTCGACGACCAGGACATGGTGCGCTCGGGATTCGCCGCGCTGCTGTCCGCACACAGCGACATCGACGTCGTGGGCGAGGCTCCCAACGGCCGGCTCGGTGTCGAGGTCAGCCGCCACACGCACCCCGACGTGGTGCTGATGGACGTACGGATGCCCGAGATGGACGGGCTGGAGGCCGCCCGGCAGCTGCTCGACCCGCCGCGTGGCGTGGTGCACCGGCCCCGGGTGCTCATGCTGACCACGTTCGACATCGACGACTACATCTACGAGGCGCTGCACGCCGGCGCCAGCGGCTTCCTGCTCAAGGACGCGCCGGTCGCCGAGCTGGTGCAGGCGGTACGGGTGATCGCCGCCGGTGACGCGCTGCTCTCGCCGTCCGTCACCCGTCGCCTCATCGAGGAGGTGGCCCGGCGCCGTCCCGCCGCGCCGCGGGGCGCCCGGCTGCGGCTGAACGGCCTCACACCCCGGGAGACGGAGGTCCTGTCGCTGGTGGCGCGGGGCCTGTCGAACACCGAGATCGCGGCGCGGCTGGTGGTCGCCGAGCAGACCGTCAAGACCCACATGACCCGTCTGCTCGCCAAGCTCGGCGCCCGCGACCGGGCCCAACTCGTCGTCCTCGCCTACGAGTCGGGGCTCATCGTGCCCGGGGCACCCGCCTGACCGGGCGCGGTGTCATACCCAGGTGCGACTTCGGAGTCGGCACCCGGGTGTGATGTGCCGCCCCCTGCCCACGCTCCAGCATCACCGCGTCCCGAACGGAACGGTTTCGCAGGAGCGTGACGCATGCACCAGCCCATCGGCCACCACACGAACGACGGTCAGCCCGCCGCCGACCGGCTCGACGGCCGGTCCATCGACCTCGACCACATCAGCCGCCTCTACCGCACCTACGCCGAGGACCTCGACCGGGCCCGCGAACGCCAGCGCACGCTGCTCGCGCCGCCCACCTCGATGAAGGCCCAACTGGACGACATCGAGGCGGAGATCACGTATCTCCTGCTGCGCGAGGCCCGCCCGGAGACGGTCGTGGAGATCGGCACCTTCCACGGCTGGTCCACCACCTGGATCCTGCGCGCCCTGCGCGACAACGGCACCGGGCACCTGCACTCGTACGACATCGTCGACCACGTCGTACGGGAGGTGCCGGACACCCTCTCGGAGGGACGCTGGACGTTCACCCAGGGCGACGCGCGGGAGAACCTGGAGAAGATCCCCACCGCCGCGGACTTCCTCTTCATCGACGCCGCGCACTCCGCGGGCTTCGCCCGCTGGTACATCCGCGAGCTGTTCCCGCGGCTGCGGCCGGGCATCCCGGTGTGCGTCCACGACGTCTTCCACGGCCGCCGGGCGCTGCCGTTCACCGAGGGAGCGGTGGTGCTGCGCTGGCTGGCCGAGCGGGGGAACCCCTGCTTCACCGCCTCCCGGGCCCACGCTCCCGAGATCCACGACCGGCTGAAGGACGTCAAGCGGTCCCTGGCCCTGGGCCACCCCGTCCGGGAGAGCACCGACAACCCGATGATCTTCTTCGACCTGCGGTGAGACCGCCTGCGGTGTCGCTCCCCTACCGGGGTGCTACCCGGAGGTTGGCACCCCGGTGTGACGCCGGCAGGCACCCCCGCTTTCTACCTTCCGCGGCAACGGAAGCACGGAAACGGGGAGACACACCATGAGGCGTTTCAAGCGCGCGCTGACCGCCTGCGCACTGGTCCTGGCGACGGTCGCGGGCACGGTGGGCTGGGCAGCGGGCGAGGTCCAGGCCGCCGTCACCGGCCCGCCTCCGGGTACGGCGGCCTGGACGGCCGACCAGGTGCTCGGCAGACGGCTGCCGGACCCGGCGTCGGCCGCGCCCGCACAGGTCGCGCGGTTCTTCACCGGGCTGACCGCGGCACAGCGGACCGCACTGGCCGCCCGGCACCCGCTCGTCGTGGGCGGCCTCGACGGCGCCCCGCCCGAACTCCGGTACACCGCCAACACCCGCGCCCTCACCGTCGAACGCGCCCGCGAACTGGCCCGCGCCGCCGACCCGGGGCAGCCCGAGGACGTCCGGCGGCAGGCCCGTGCGCGGGCGACGGCGTACGACGGACTCCTGGCTCCCGGGCGCCATGTCCTCGCCTTCGACCCGCGCGGCCGGGGGCAGGTCGCCGAGGTGTACGGGGATCTGCGCACCGCCCGCCGGGTGGCGGTCGTCGTACCGGGCTCCGACACGGACCTGGCCTCGTACGACGCGGCGGCGGTGATGGCCCGGAACCTGCGCGCCGAGATGACCCGGCTGGCGCCGGCGGACCACCCGGCGGTGATCGTGTGGGTCGGCTACACGACCCCGGTCGGCGTCGGCTGGGACGCCGCCACCGGACACCTCGCGGAGGAGGGCGCCCCACGGCTCCTCCGCTTCCTGGACGGTCTGGCCGCGACCACCCACCCGGTGACCCCGGCCTCGGTGTTCTGCCACAGCTACGGCTCGGTGCTGTGCGGCGCCGCCGCCCACCGGCTGACCGGCCGGCAGGTGTCCGACCTGGTGGTCGCGGCCTCGCCCGGTATGCGTCTGGGCCACGCCGGCCAGGTGCGGGTCGGGGCGCGGGCGCGGCTGTGGGCGACCGCCCGGGACGCGACCGACTGGATCCGCCGGATCCCTCCCGTCGAGCTCTTCGGTGTCGGCCACGGCGCCGACCCGGCCGACCCGGACTTCGGCGCCCGGGTCGTGGCATCCGACCGGGCCGAGGGCCACACCGGCTACTTCACCCCCGGCACCGCGTCCCTGCGCAACTACGCCGACATAGCGGTCGGCCACTACGGGGCCGTCACCTGCGCCCACCCCACCCCGGACACCACGGAGGACTGCCGCCATGGCCTTCACTGACCTGCCCGTACGGGCCGCCGCCCGTTCGCGGCTGCCCCGTGCGGTCGACGCCGCGGCCGCACGCATCGAACAGCGCACACCCGCCCACCGCGACCGCGCCCTCGACGGCCTGCGCGCCCTCGCGCTGCTCTCCGTCCCCGTGGGCCACTGGCTGCTCGGCGGCCTCACCCTCGGCCCCGAGGGCGCGCTGCACAACACCAGCCCGCTCGCCACCTTCGGCTTCCTGGCCCCCGCGAGCTGGGTGCTGCAGCTGCTCGGCATCTTCTTCCTGGTGGGCGGCTGCGCCTCCGCCCTCTCCCTGCGCCGCTCCGCCGGACGCGGGGTGCCGACGGGCGTCTGGCTGCGCGGGCGGCTGGCCCGTCTCGGGCGCCCCGTTCTCGGCGTCGCGGCGGTGTGGGCCGTACTCCTGCCGGTGCTGTACGCCGCCGGCGTGCCGACCGGGACACTGCGCACCGGGGTGGTGCTGGTCGTGCAGCCGCTATGGTTCGTCGGCATCTACGTGCTGGTGACCGCCCTCACGCCCTGGTGCGTGCGCGCGGCGCGGACGTACGGCGGGTGGGCCGCCGTGCCGCTGCTCGGCTCGGTCGCCGTCGTGGACCTGCTGCGATACGGGCCCTGGGCGGACTCCGTGCCCTCCTGGCTGGGCCTGCTCAACCTCGGTCCTGGCTGGCTGTTCGCCTACCAGCTGGGCGTCTGCTGGGGCGAGGGGCGGCTCGGCCGACGCGGCGGACGGCTGATGCTGCTCGGGGGCGGCGCACTGTTCGCCGTACTGCTTCTCGCCTTCCACTATCCGGCGAGCATGGTCGGCGTGCCGGGCACGGACCGCACCAACTCCCACCCGCCGTCGCTGCTCGTGCTCGCGCTGGCCTGTGTGCAGTGCGGCGCGGCCGTCCTGCTGCGGGACCGGCTCGACGGGCTGCTGCGGCGCCGGCGCGTGCTGTGGGCGGCGGTCGTGGGCGTCAATCTGTCCGCGATGACGATCTTCTGCTGGCACCAGAGCGCCCTGCTCACCCTGGCGATACCCGGTTCGCTCCTCGGGACCCCGATCCCAGGGCTCACCACTGCCCCGGACACCACCGCCTGGATACTCGCCCGGCTCGCCTGGCTGCCGCTCATCGCCGTCGCCCTGCTCGCCGTGGGTCGCCTCACCCATCGCTTCGAGGCGCCCTGGACCGGTATCCGGGGGTCCCGGCGGGCGGCGGTCGCGGTGCTGGCGGCGGCCTTCGCCGTGTATGCCCTGACGGTCGTCTGAGCGACGTGCGTCGGGCGGGGGTGTGGGCGCCCACCTGGGGTGACGGCACCTGCCGACCGCCGTCGGACACGCGTCGGCGGTCGGCCACCTGCCTCACATCAGCCGAAGACCTGCACCCAGGAGCCGCTGGCGTAGGCCGGGTCGATGTTCCCGGAGTCGTAGCCCATACCGGTCCTGGTGTAGTTGCAGTTGAGGATGTTCCCGCGATGGCCGGGACTGCTCATCCACCCGTAGGTGGCGTCGCTGACCACGCCGTTCGGATCGCCCTGGAAACCCATGGCGATGTTCTCTCCGACGCCGCCCCGGGTGTATCCGGCGTCCCTGGCACGGTCCGTGGGGGACTTTCCGGCGGTCGAGGTGTGCGAGAAGTTGTGGGTCCGCACCATCTCGGCCGCATAGTCGTGGGCGGCCTTCTGCAGGCTCGCGTCGATCACCAGTGCGGCGCAGCCGTTCGCGGTCCGTTGTGCGTTGACGTTGTCGAACGCCTGCTTCTCCAGCGCCGTCATCGCCCCCGCGTCCGCGGGTGCGGCGGGGGCGATCCCGCTCCACCTCTGGTTGCCGCCGCCGTTGCAGGACCACAGCTGGACCGGGGTTCCGTTGGCGACGCCCAGACCGGCCGCGTCCAGGCACAGGCCCAGCCCGGCGTTCTTGACGGTCCCTCCGGAGACGACGTCCCACTGCTGGGTGGTGGTGTCCGTGCAGTCCCTTATGAGAACTGGGGTGCCGTCGACCGCGCTGTCGCTCTCACTGTCCAGGCACTTGTTTCCGTAAACTCCCAGCGTTTTGGTCGTGGTGTCGTACGACCACTGCTGGTTACTGCCTCCGCTGCAGTCCCACAGGGTGAGTTCGGTGCCACTCCCGGTGTTTCCACCGGGGACATCCAGACATCGCCCGGAATCAGCACCACGAAGAGCGGCGGTCGAGACGGCGGCCGATGCCGCCGGAGCCGATATTGCGGCCCCGGCAGCCATCAGACCCAGCGAAACCATTACTGCACCGCTTCGCGCGACCCGGGATTTATAACGGTGGGTAGCCATTCGGAAGCTCCTTGCCTGAGGCGACTCGGAGGCCATTTTGTGCCTCACTTCGGCCCAGACTAGGGCACGCTCCGAAACGGCTCACCGGTAGTCCGGATCCATCGAAAGAGGGCTTTGTTCCCGGTAGTACATTTTGTTGTTGTCGCAGCAGGTGTCAGACGTCGAACTCGTGATCCCGGGTCTCCGGCAGCGCCAGCAGGCACAGGAGGCTCAGCAGGCAGAGGCCGCCCGTGTAGAGGCCGAGGACCAGCGGTGACTCCCAGTGGCTGTTCAGCCAGGTGGCGACGGACGGGGCGAACCCGCCGCCGAGGGTGTTGGCCAGGATGAAGGCGGCGGAGGCGCCGGTGTAGCGCAGCCGGGCCGGGAACAGCTCCGGGAGGAACGCCGCCACCGGGGAGAACATCAGCGCGAGGAACATCAGGCCGACCGTGTAGGCGCCGGTGATCACCAGCCCGTTGCGTGAACTCAGCGAGGCGTACATGGGCACCGCCCACACCACGCACCCGACCGCCCCGGCCAGCATCAGCGGCCGACGGCCGATCCGGTCGGACAGCCTGGCGACCGGGATGGTGATGGCGATTCCGGCCGCCGCGCCGATACTCGCGGCGGTCAGCATCGTGTTCCGGGGGATGCCGAGTTCCTGTGGGCCGTACGAGAGGCTGTAGACGATCGTCAGGTAGTAGACGGCCGAGCCGCCGATCGCCGCGCCGGTGCCGAGCAGCAGCCGGCCGGGGTACTGCTTGAACAGCGCGCCCAGCGGGAACCGGGGCACCGGCTCCGACTCCGCGGCCCGTGCCGCGGCCTTGAAGACCGGCGACTCGGAGACCGTCGTACGCACCCACAGGCCGACCACGACGAGGACGGTGCTGAGCAGGAACGGGATGCGCCAGGCCCAGTCGGTGAAGCCCTCCATGCCCACGATGTTCATGGTGGGCAGGATGACCGCGGTGGACAGCAGGAAGCCGAGCGAGGGGCCGATGTTCGGGATGGACGCGTACAGCGCGCGGCGGCCCGGCGGCGCGTGTTCGGCGGCGAGCAGCACCGCCCCGCCCCACTCGCCGCCCATGCTGACGCCCTGGAGCAGACGGAGTGTCACCAGCAGTACGGGGGCGAGGATTCCGGCGGTCTCGTACGTGGGCAGCAGCCCGACGCCGACCGTGGCCACGCCCATCAGCAGCAGGGAGACGACCAGTGCCTGCCTTCGGCCGAGCCGGTCACCGATCGTGCCGAACAGGACGACGCCGAGGGGGCGGGAGAGGAAGGCCGCGGAGAAGGTGAGGAACGCGGCCAGGGAGGAGAGGGTCGGGTTGCCGGAGGGGAAGAAGGCGGGGCCGAGGACGAGCGCGGAGGCGGTGCCGTACACGGCGAAGTCGTAGTACTCGATCGTGGTGCCGACCAGGCTCGCCGCGGCGACCTTCGGGGCCTCCGTCCTCGCTGTCCGCGGTGGTGACGTGGTCAGTGTCGGTAATTCAGGCATGGGGGGTCACTTCCGGGTCCTGATCGGGGAGGGGGACGACGTCGCATGAAACACGAACCGGAGTGCGGATGTCACCCTAGTCATCGAAATTCAATTTCGACAAGAAGCCCCCGTTCACATGCGGGGGCAGAACGCCCCAACGCGCATAGAGCGCACGAACAGAACGTCCAGGCCGCGTCAACCCAGGCAACCTGTCAATCCTCTGTCAATAATCATGCTTGACTCCGCATAAAAATTTACACACGGTCAACTCTTGCCAACGGGCAGTCGCACGTGAATGCTCGTGATCGCTTAACTTGAAAGTTCTACAACCATCGATTTTCGGACACGGAGAATCGCAACAGAATGTCGCGGTTCGGCTTTCTTAATGCGGCCTCCGGGCTGGGAAGGCTCATTACCCATGCTGAAAACCGGCAAGCAATTACGCTTGAGAAGACTTTCGCTGGCGGGTGACGACCGCCATCTGCTCGTCCCGCTCGACCACAGCGTCTCCGACGGCCCGATCGTCCCCGCGGACAAGTGGGACGACCTGCTGCGGGCGCTGGTGGCCGGCGGCGCCGACGGGATCATCGTCCACAAGGGACGCGCCCGGTCCTTCGCGCCCGACGTCCTGAAGAGCTGCGCGCTGGTGGTGCACCTGAGCGCCAGTACCGCCTGCTCCGCCGACGTCCACGCCAAGGTGCTGGTCTCCGATGTCGAGGAGGCACTGACGCTCGGCGCGGACGCGGTCAGCGTCCATGTGAACATCGGCTCGGACACCGAGGCGCAGCAGCTGGCCGACCTGGGAGCGGTGGCCCGTTCCTGCGACGCCTGGGGCATGCCGCTGATCGCGATGGTGTACCCACGCGGCCCCCGGATCGAGGACCCGCGCGATCCGGCCCTCCTCTCCCACCTGGCCAACGTCGCCGCCGACCTGGGCGCGGACATGGTGAAGACCTCCGTCGCCCTGCCGATCGAGCGCATGGCCGAGGTGGTGGCGAACAGTCCCATCCCCGTCCTCGCGGCCGGCGGTCCACCGGACGGCTCCGACCTTGTCGAGTACGGCACCGCCGTGATGGCCACCGGCTGCCGGGGCCTGGCCATCGGCCGCCGGATCTTCTCCTCCCCTACGCCCGCCGCACTGGTGTCCCGGCTCTCGGCGGTCGTGCACGGCGGCAACAGCGACCTTTCTCACGACATGCGCATGGCTAATTATTCGACGATCGTGGCAGGAGTGGCATGAGGTTCGCATGGATCGACCTGCGTGAGGTCCCCCGTCCGCAGCTCCAGGCGGTGGTGGACGCGGCAATCCACGCCCGGATGGCCGGAGTCGTGGCCGCGGACGCCGAACTGCTCGGGACCCTGCCCCCGACCGTCACCCGGGTCCTGGTCCCAGGAGGTCCCGCACCGGCCACCGCGAAGAAGACCGGCGACAAGGAGGTGAAGGAGGCGAAGGGCGCCGACCGGGAGGCCAAGTCCCCGTCCGGGAACGGCACTTCTCCCTCGGGCACCGGAGTCGACGTACTCCTGCGGAAGTTCGGCACCCAGGACGAACTCGACGCCCTGGCCGCCGACCACCGCGCCTCCGGCGGCACGCCGGTCTCCGGCTTCGTCGACGTACGGGACGACCGCACCCTCCAGCTGTCGTGCGCGGGCGCCATGGTGCTGCCGTACACGGTCATCCACTTCGCCGACCCGACCAAGATCCCGCTGGAGATCGTGCTGGCCGCCGCCGAATCCGCCGGGGGCAAGCTCGTGACGGTCGTCGACGGCCTGGAGGAGGCGGCCATCGTCTTCGACGTGCTGGAGCGCGGCTCGGACGGCATCCTCTTCACGCCCCGCAGCGCCGACGAGGTGTTCGCGGTGGCGCGGCTTCTGGAGGCGACGACACCCCAACTGGAGCTGTCCACCCTGACCGTGGAGAGCATCCGGCACGTCGGACTCGGCGACCGGGTCTGTGTGGACACCTGCTCCCACTTCGAGGAGGACGAGGGCATCCTCGTCGGCTCCTACTCCTCCGGGTTCGTGCTGTGCTGCAGCGAGACCCACCCCCTGCCCTACATGCCGACCCGTCCGTTCCGGGTCAACGCGGGCGCCCTGCACTCGTACACGCTCGGGCCCGACAACCGCACCAACTACCTCAGCGAGGTCGGCTCGGGCAGCGCGCTGCTCGCGGTCGGCGCCGACGGGCGGACCCGGCGGGTCGTCGTCGGGCGGGCGAAACTCGAATCCCGGCCGCTCCTGGAGATCCGTACGCACGCCGAGGACGGCCGGCTGGTCAGCCTGACCGTCCAGGACGACTGGCACGTACGGGTGCTCGGCCCCGGCGGGAAGGTCCTCAACGTCACCGAGCTGCGGACCGGCGACGAGTTGCTCGGATATCTGGCCGCCGACAAGCGCCATGTGGGTCTGCCCATCGGCGAGTTCTGCAAGGAGGTCTGAGGTTCGATGGGCGAACTCGACTCGGATATCGGCCCGGACCTCTCCGCCCTGGTGCAGCGGATGTTCGACGCGCACGACGACCGGCTGCCCTACCTGACGCACCAACAGGAGATGCTCACCCGCGGCGAGTTACTGGAGCGGGTGACCAAGCAGGCCGCCGTCTTCGCCGGGTACGGCATCGGGCCCGGCAGCACCGTGGGCCTGCGCACTCCGCCCAGTTTCACTCAGATCGAGGTGCTGCTCGCCCTGTGGCGCCTCGGCGCCCAGGTGCTGCTCTTCGACTTCCGGCTGAAACCGCCCGAGGTGGCGGCGCTCTGCGCGTCCTGCCGACCGCGGTTCATGGTCAGCGCCGGTTCCAACGTCCGGGCCACGTTCGGTTTCAGGTCCGAGTACGAGGTCCTCACCGAGCGGCGCAGAACCGGCCTCCCCGCCGCCACCGGGCACCGCCTCGTCCAGTTCAGCTCGGGCTCCACCGGACGGCCGAAAGTCATCGGCAGGAGCGCCCGGTCACTCGCCACCGAGGTGGCCCGGTTCGCCGGGGTCCCGGGTATGCCGGCCGGCGGCGACCGGCTGCTGCTGCTCAGTTCGACGGCGCACAGCTTCGGTCTGATCGGCGGGCTCCTGTACTCCCTCGCCGCCGGTGTCTCCGTCGTCTTCGCGCCCCGCGTCTCCGCCCGCGACATCCTGCGGACCGCGCTGGAGCACCGGATCACCGCCCTGTTCGGCGTGCCGGCGCACTACGAACTGCTCGCCGCCGCCTCCGCTCCCCCCGCGCTGCCCGACCTGCGGGTCGCGGTGTCGGGCGGCGAGATCATGCCCCCGCAGGTCGCGGCCCGGTTCGCGCAGCGGTACGGCGTCGAGGTCGGCGAGGCGTACGGGACCACGGAGACCGGCATCGTCGCCATCGACGTCGGCGGCACGCTCCGTCCCTCGGTCGGCCGGACGGCACCGGGTGTGTCGGTCCGCGTGGAACGGGGTGAGCTGGACGTCGCCCTCGACGAGTCGCCGTACCTCTTCGACTCGGGCGGCACCCAGTACGCGGACGGCTGGCTGCACACACGGGACCGGGCGACGCTGGACGCCACCGGCGCGGTACTGGTGCAGGGGCGCGCCGACTCCCTGGTCGTCGTCGGCGGCCTCAAGGTGGACCTCACCGAGGTGGAGAACGTACTCCGCGAGCACCCGGCGGTCGAACAGGCGGTCCTGGTCCACGAGGACGTGACCGAGGCGTACGTCGCGGTGACGGCCGGCGCCGAACGGCCGTCCTCCGAGGACCTGTCGCGGTGGTGCCGGGAGCGGCTGGCCGACTACAAGGTGCCCCGGGTGATCCGGCTGCTGGACGCGTTGCCGCGCACGTCCAACGGAAAGCTGGTGCGGCGGGCGGCGACGTTGCGCTCCGCCGGGTAAGGCGGGGCTCCCGGTTGCCGGCCTCCCGGTTGTCGGTTGTCGGTTGTCTGCGGGCCGGTCGTGGCCTGTCGCGCAGTTCCTCGCGCCCCTACGGGGCGCTCGACTCCTCCCCTGGAGATAGTGATCATGAGCACTTCCACCCTGGAAGACGAGATCCGCGAGTTCGTCCTGACCGCGGTCATCGACGACATGAACATCCTGCTGAGCCGCGACGGCATCACGGACGACAGCCCGGTGACCGTCGGCGGACTGGATGTCGACTCTTTGAGCCTGATCGAACTCACCCTGCGCCTGGAGTCGCGGTTCGGCGTCGAGATCCCGGACACCGACATCGAACCCCTGGCCACCCTGACCCTCGGCGGGCTCGTCGCCGAGGTCGTCCGCCGCGGAGCCAAGGCATGAGTACGAGCACGGGAGCCACCGGCACCGACATCACCACCGACTCCGTACGGGAGCTGCTCTCCGACCGCAAGGTCTTCCCGGGACTGCCCGACGATCTCGGCGAGGACGCCGAACTCGTTCTGGACTCCCTGGGGTTGGTGTGGCTGCTCCATGTGGTGGAGGAGCGGTACGGCCTGGTCGTCGAGCCCACCGACGAGGACATCGCCGGGCTGACGTCGCTCCGCCGGCTCACCGGGTATCTGAGTGCCGCCCAGAAGGGGGGCGTTCGCGGTGACGCGTGAAGTGACGGTGACCGGATACGGCGTACGGACCGCGTTCGGTGAGGGCGCGGAGGCCCTGCGGCGCGGGGTGTTCGCGGGGGTGCCGGCGTTCCGGCCCACGACGCGGTTCGACACGGGGCCGTACCGGACGGCGGTGGCGGCCGCCGCGCCCGACGGTGCGGACGCGGTCGAGGGGTGGGCGCTGCGGCACGCGCTCCGGCGGTGCGGGGGCGATGCTCTGCGCATGGCGGGGCTCGGGACGGGCTCCGGGGCGGCGGTGATTCTGGGGGTCGCCGGGGATCACCGGAGCGTCACCCGGTACTGGCGGGGCGCCGAAGTCTCTGTGCCGAGCCAGGCCTCGCACGAAGGCCGCGGGTCCGTCGCGGCTGGTCACGCCCACGCGGCGGAGCCGCAGAGGTCACGGCCTCGCGCCCCTGAAGAGGCGCTGCCGGCGCCCGAGTCGGACCGTCTCGCCGACGCCGTGCCCGCTCGGCTCGCCGAAGTGCTTGCCGGCGGCCTGGGACTGACCGGGCCCCGGCTCACCTTCACCAATGCCTGTGTCGCCTCCTCCGCCGCGATCATTCACGCCTGTCGGCTGATCTCCTCGGGTCGGATCGACACCGCCGTCTGTGCGGGCGGGTATCTGGTCGAGGAGGAGACCTTCAGCAAGTTCAACTCCGGCCGGGCCCTGTCGCAGGACGGCATGGTGCGGCCGTTCAGTGCCGATCGCAGCGGGCTGCTGCTGGGCGACGGCGTCGCCGCCGTCGTACTGGAGTCCGCCGAGCACGCCCGCCGACGCGGGGCCCGGCCGCTCGCCTCCGTCGTCGGATGGGGCGCCGCCACCGACGCCCACCACATCGCCCAGCCCCACCCGGAAGGCGCCGGCCTCGCCCTCGCCGCACGGCAGGCGTTGCGGCAGGCCGGTGACCCGGACGGGGCGTCCCTCGGCTACGTCAACGCCCATGGCACCGGCACCAGGTACAACGACGGCGCCGAGACACGGGGCCTGCGCGCCGCCTTCCCAAAGCGCGCCGCGTCGATACCGGTCAGCTCGACCAAGAGCACCACCGGCCACCTCCTGGAAGCCGCGGGCGTCGTGGAGTTCGTGATCACGATGCTGGCCCTGCTGGACGGCGTACTCCCGCCGACCGCCGGATACGCCACCCCCGACCCGGAGTGCGACCTCGACTACGTGCCGAACGAACCGCGCCCCGCCGACCCCCGCCGCGCCCTCACCGTCAACGCCGCCTTCGGGGGCGCCAACACCGCACTCCTCCTGGAGCGGCCGTGACCACGACCGACGAGACAGCGCTCCGTACCTCCCTCGGCGTCCTCGCAGGCGCCACCGCGACCCACGACACCGGCCGGGACGACGACATCGCGCTCCCGAAGCTGCCGGGCTTCGTGGAGTCGGCGTTCAGCCCGCTGGCGTACGAGGTCGCCGCCAGGTGTCTGACCGAACACCCCGGGGACGGCGCCCGTACCGCCGTGGCGCTGGCCAGTCTGACGGGGGACACCACCACGGCGGACCTGGCCAGCTCGCGCATGGTGTCCGGACGGGTCCACAACCCCCTGCTGTTCATGCAGGCCACCGCCAACTCCGTGCTGGGGCTCATGAGCCGCGAGTTCGGCATCACCGGCCAGATGTTCAGCCTCTCCACCCTCGACGACCCGCTGGCCGAACTCCTGGCGATGGCCGACCTGTTGCTGGAGGACCCGGAGCTCGACCGGGTCCTGGTGCTGGGCGTGGAGCTGGGCGGCGGTGAACGCGTGGCCGCCGTACACCGCGAACTGGCGGCGGACAGCGCGCGTCCGGTACCCGCCCTCCCCGCGTCCGCGGGCCTGGCAGCGGCGGTGCTGCTCGGCCGTCCCGGAACCGCCGCCGGGGCACGGGTGTCGCTCCGGCCCGTCGCGGCGGCCCGCCGGCCGGGCGGCATCCAGAACCTGTTCGAACTGGCCGCCGCCCACCGCACCGAGACACGAACCGAAGCCGGGAACGAGACGGAGACCCATACCCATGCTCATCAGTAGGCAGGAGCGCGCCCGGATCTGCTCCGACACCGAACTGGGCGCCGGCAATGTCCTGGCGCGTCTGACGGCGTACGACCGTCCACGCGACGAGGTCGTGCTCCGGACGGACGGCAACTGGCGGGCCCCCGACGGCAGTCACCCCACCCGGCTCACCCTGGGGCAGCTGTGCGAGGTCGTCGACACCTACGCGGGCTGGTACGCCGCCCAGGGGGTACTCCCCCGCGACCCCGTCGCCCTCCACTCCTGCTCCAGCGCCGAGTTCGCGGTGAACTTCCTGGCGCTGACGTCCCTCGGCGCGATCCCGTCGTTCGTCAACGGCAACCTGCCGCCCGACATCGCGCGGGAGTACGTACGACGGCAGGGCGCCGTCGGTGCCTTCACGGACCGCGAGCACCACGACGTACTGGCGACGGCGGGCTCGGGCCTCCGCTTCTGCGCGACCGCCGCCGACATCCGCCCCGGGCACCGTGCCTCGCTCCCGCCCTCCCACCCGTACCGTCACGACCCCACCGACCCGGTGCTCATCTCGCACTCGTCCGGAACCACCGGTATGCCCAAGGGAGTTCCGCACACCCACCGGACGCTGATGTACGCGCAGCTGCACCGCCTCCGCTACTCCACCGGCACCGACATGGAACGCACCCTGGTAGGACTGCCGGGCGCCCACAACGCGATGGTGGCCACGCTGCTGTACTGCCTGCTGCTGCGCACCGACATCAAACTGCTGTCCAGCCAGCGCGGCACCGAAGTACTGGACGCCATCGAGGAGTTCAGGCCCACCACTGTGCTGGCCTTCGCCGGGACCTTCGGCGAGATGGCCGCCGAGGACCTCACGACCCGCGATCTGTCCAGCGTGCAGGTGTGGTTCAACACCGGGGACGCGGCGCACGAGGCGCACATCCGCGCCCTCGTGCGGCACGGCAGCCACCAGACGATCGGCAGGGAACTGCGGCGGGTACGGGTGGAAGGCTCCGTCTTCATCGACGGGCTCGGCTCCTCCGAGGCCGGCTACTCCGTCTTCCACAACCGGCACACCAGGGACACCTCGGCCTACTCGCGCTGCGTGGGCAGGCCGATCAGCTTCGCCGAGGCCGCCGTACTCGCCGAGGACGGCACCCCGTTGCCGCCCGGCGAGATCGGCCGCCTCGGCCTCAAGTCCCCCACCCTGACGCCCGGTTACTGGAACGACTCGCTGACCTGGAACCGGATGCGCCTCGGCGGCTACTGGCTCACCGGCGACCTCGCCCACCAGGACGAGGACGGCAACTTCTATCACCTCGACCGCGCCCCGGACGCCATCCGCACCAGCACCGGCGTCGTCTTCAGCACCCGCACCGAGGAACTCCTGCTCCGCGAACTGCCCGAACTCACCGACTGCACGGTCGTCGGGGTCGCCGACGACGGCGTACGGGCGGACTGGGACGGCGACGGGGTGGCGGAGGCCTACGCGCTGCTGCAACTCGCCGATGACGAGGGCGGCGGTGACGACGAGCTGACCGACCGGGTCAACACGGCCCTCACCACCGCCGGATTCCCCCCTGTCACCCGCGCCCTGCGCATGAAACCCGACGACGTCGCCAAGGGCGCCACCGGCAAGGTCCTCAAACGGGTGATGCGCGACCGCTTCGCCGCCGCCAGGGAGCAGCGATGAGCACGGGTACCGAGAACGTCAACCACCGTGCCCGGGCCGGGGAGGCGTACCGGCTGTGGTGGCAGCACGACGCCAACTGGTACCAGGCGGTGGCGCGCCGGTTCGGGCAGGAGGCCGCGAACGAGCTCAACGCCGAGGCGCTGCGCAAGGTCGCGACGCACGTCGGGCAGCGCGTCGGCCGTCTGTCCGGCCCGCTCCCCGCCACCGGCGACACCCACAAGGACCTGGAGGAGCTGCGCCGCCGGTACGACGAGTGCGGCGACCGGATGTTCCCGCCGGAACTGCGCAACGCCTCGACGGAGGTCGAGGAGGCCACCGGGGACGACGGTCTGATCGTCCTCACCCTCCGCCGGAACTTCGCCATCACCATGGTGCGGATGGCGGGTTCACTGGACGGCTACCGGAGCCCGTGCACCGACATCCACGCGGGCTGGTCCGAGGGGCTCGGAGTCACCCTGACGGAGAACCGCGCCGAGACGTGCCTGCGCGACGGCGACAAGGCGTGCCGCCTGCTGATGCGAGTACGCACACCCCTCACTCACGACGGTACGGAGGACTGAGCGCGTGCGGATAGTTGTCGCCGGAGCGACCGGAGCGGTCGGACATCCCCTGGTGGGCGCGCTGCGGGCGCGCGGTCACCAAGTGAGCGCGCTGGTACGGGAGGAGTCCCGGGCCCGCGCCCCGGAAGCGGACGCGGTCGTGGTCGCCGACGCCCTCGACCGCGAGGCACTGTCGGCCGCCGTGTCGGACGCGCACCCTGACGTGGTCGTTCATCAGCTGTCGGCGCTGCGGCTGCTGCGCGACGACCCGCCGGGAGCTTTCGCGCGGACCGCTCGGCTGCGCACCGAGGGCACCGCCAACCTGGTCGCGGCGGCCCGCGCGGCCGGGGCGCGGCGGCTGGTCGCGCAGAGCATCGCCTTCGCCGCCGCCCCGACCGGAGAGGCGGTCGTCGACGAGGACGCGCCGCTGTACGTGGACGCCCCGGACCCGGGGTGGGCGGCCACCGTACGGGCCGTCGCCGAGCTGGAGTCCCAAGTGCTGGACGGCACCGCCGAGTTGAGCGGGCTGGTGCTGCGGTACGGCACGCTCTACGGCCCCGGCACCGCGTACGCCCGTACCGGCGGCGGCACGGCGCAGCGGGTGCTGGCCGGGAAGTTCCCGCTGCCCGAGGGCGGGGCCGGGGTCACCTCGTTCCTGCATGTGGAGGACGCCGTGGGGGCGGCGGTGGCGGCCGTGGAGTCGGAGGCCACCGGCGCCTTCCACATCACGGACGACGAACCCGCCCCGGCCGCCCAGTGGCTGCCCCACTACGCCCGAGCCCTGGACGCGCCGCCGCCACGTACGATTCCGGCGGCGATGGCGCCCAGGCTGCTCGGCTGGTTCATGGCCCACCAACTCACCACGGCGGCAGGCGCGTCCAACGCCCGCGCGCGTACGGAACTCGGCTGGAAACCGCTGCGGCCGAGCTGGCGCGACGGGCTGGGCCAGGAATGACCGGACCCGAACCAGGAATCACCGCATGCGCACCACGCTTTTCGGGCGCCACCCATGACGCCCATGACACCCGTGACACCCGGCACACCCGTGACGCCGTCGTCGTGTGTGTGATCGGCGCCGGCCCCCGCGGGCTCTCGGTCCTGGAGCGGCTCCGCGCCAACGCGGGCCGGGCCGCGCGCCCGGTCGTGGTCCACCTCGTCGACCCGTACCCGCCAGGCCCGGGCGCGGTGTGGCGCACCGACCAGCCGGCCGAGCTGCTGATGAACACGGTCGCCTCCCAGGTGACCCTGTTCACCGACGACAGCGTGCCGTGCGCGGGCCCGTCGGTTCCGGGCCCGAGCCTGTACGAGTGGGCGCGCACCCTGAGCCCCGGGGAGTACCCGGCCGGGGTCCTGGCGGAGGCCCGGCGGCTCGGCCCGGACACCTACCCGACCCGTGCCTTCCACGGCCACTACCTGGAGTGGGTCTTCCGGCTCCTCCTACGCACCGCCCCGCCCGAGGTCACGGTCCACACGCACCGGACGACGGCGACCGAGCTGGCGGACACCCCGGACGGCCGCCAGACGGTGACCCTTGCGGACGGCGACCGGCTCACCGGACTGGACGCGGTCGTACTCGCCCCGGGCCACGGGAAGCTGACCCCGAGCCCGGAGGAACGGGACCTGCGCTCCTACGCCACCCGGCACTCCCGCGCCGGCTCCGGCGTGGCCTACGTGGGCCCCGCGAACCCGGCCGACGCCGACCTGAGCGGCCTCCGGGCCGGCACCCCGGTCGCACTGCGCGGACTCGGGCTGAACTTCTTCGACCAGCTGGCGCTGCTCACCGAAGGCCGCGGGGGCACCTTCAAACAGGGCAGCCGGGGTGCCGGGCTCGTGTACATCCCGAGCGGCAACGAGCCGGTGCTGTACGCCGGTTCACGGCGCGGAGTGCCGTACCACGCACGCGGCGAGAACGAGAAGGGCGCGCTCGGCCGCCACCACCCGCGCTTCCTCACCCCGGAGGTCATCGCCGGACTGCGCAGGCGGCCGGTCGGCTTCCGGGCGGACATCTGGCCCCTGATCGACCGCGAGGTACGGACCGTCTACTACGAGGCGTGGATCCGCGCCGCCCAAGGTCCCTGGGCGGCAGCGGAGTTCGTACGGTCCTGCTTCGCCGGCCGCGACCCCGAGCCGGTCCTCCTCGACCGGTACGACGTCCCGCCGGACGAGCGCTGGGACTGGCGGCGCATCGAACAACCTTACGGTGAACGGCACTTCACGGACCGGGCCGACTTCCGGCACTGGCTGCTGGGGTATCTGCGCCGGGATGTCGCCGCCGCCCGTCTCGGCAATGTGAACGGGCCGCTGAAGGCGGCGCTGGACGCGCTGCGGGATCTGCGCAACGAGGTCCGGCTGGTGGTCGATCACGGCGGGATCTCCGGTGAGTCGCACCGGGTCGAACTGGACGCCTGGTACACGCCGTTGAACGCGTTCGCGTCGATCGGCCCGCCCGCGTTCCGGATCGAGCAGCTGATCGCGCTGGTCGAGGCCGAGGTGCTGCACGTGGTCGGCCCGGGGATGCGGGTGCGGCCGGGGGAGCGCGAGGCCGGTTTCCTCGTGGACGCGGAGGGGGTGTCGGAGGCGCCGGTGCTGGTGAGTGCGCTTGTCGAGGCGCGGCTGCCCGACATCGACGTACGGCGCAGCGCCGATCCCCTGCTGCGGGGGCTGCTGGCCGGGGGCGGGTGCGTCCCGTACCGGCCGGGTGGCCTCAAGGCACACGAGACGGGCGGGGTGGCGGTGACCGACGGCGCGCCCCGGCTGCTGGACGCCTCGGGGCGCCCGCACCCGCGCCGGTTCGCCTTCGGGGTGCCGACGGAGGGGGTGCGCTGGGTGACGGCGGTCGGCATCAGACCGGGCGTGGGCTCGGTGACGCTGGAGGACTCGGATGCGATCGCGCGGGCGGTGCTGGGGCTGGGTGAGCGCGAAGCACCGCCGGACGCGGGCACGTTGACAGCCGGCCGGGTACCGGCCGCAGGGAGTCGGTGAGCATGAACGGAAGAACGGCTCCCGCGTCCGTCGGCACCGACGCGGGGCTGCTCGCACCCACCTGGGCGGGCACGCCCGCGGCGGCCGAGATGACGGACGAGGCGTGGCTCCAGGCCATGCTGGACGTGGAAGTGGCGCTGGCGCGGGCTCAGTTCGCGGTCGGACTGACACCCGCCACAGCTCTGGCGGTGATCGCCTCGGAGGCCCACGCGGACCGCCTCGACCTGGTCGCCCTGGCGCACGCGGCCCGAGCCGCCGCCAACCCGGTCGTCGCCCTGGTCACCGCCCTGACCGAGTCGGTCGCGGCGAAGGACCCGGCCGCCGCCGAGTACGTACACAGGGGTTCGACCAGCCAGGACATCCTGGACTCGGCGGCCATGCTGACAGCCCGCCGGGTACTCACCCTGATCGCCACCGACCTGGCACGCACCGCCACGGCCCTGGCCGCACTGGCGGACACCCACCGCCACACGGTCCTGGCCGCCCGCACACTGGCCCAGCACGCGGTACCCACCACCCTCGGTCTCAAGGCGGCGGGCTGGCTGCGACTGGTCACGGACGCCCGCACACGAGTACGGGCGGTGGCTTCCACTCTCCCGGCCCAACTGGGCGGCGCAGCAGGAACGTTGGCGGCGTACCGCGAGTACGCGATCCTCGACGGCGGAGATTCGAGGGCAGCGCAGGGCGGAATCGAGCTGCTGGCCCCGTTCGCGAGGGCCCTCGGGCTGGTGGAGCCGACGCTGCCGTGGCACACCGTACGCACCCCGATCGCCGAACTGGGCGCGGTACTTCAGCTGGTCACCGGGGCGCTCGGCAAGTTCGCGCTGGACGTGCAGACAATGTCCCGTACGGAGATCGGCGAGCTCTCCGAGCCGGCGGCGGCAGGACGAGGCGCCTCGTCGGCGATGCCGCAGAAGCGAAACCCGGCGCTGGCCACCCTCGTCGTGTCGGCCGCCCGCCAGGTACCGGCGTACGCACTGGTGTTGGCGCAGTGTCTGCTGGCCGAGGACGAACGCCCCGCCGGGGCATGGCACGCCGAGTGGCAGCCGCTGCGGGAGGCACTGCGACTGACGGGCGGCGCGGCGCACACGGCGGTGGAACTGGCGGAGGGCCTGATCGTCCACCCGGAACGCATGCTGGCCAACCTCGAACTGACCGGCGGAGCCGTCGTCACCGAGCGCCTGGCGGTCGTCCTGGCCCCCGCACTCGGCAAGGCGCACGCGAAGAAGCTCCTGACGGCGGCCGCGGCGGAGGCGGCCGAGACCGGACGCCCGCTCACCGAACTCCTCCGCGCCCACCCGGAGTTGTCGGCCGGCTTCACCCCCGCCCACCTGTCGGAACTGCTCGACCCGACCCGCTACACAGGCGTGGCGAACGCACTGATCGACCGAGCACTACGCGCATACGAGGACGACGAGGACAGGTACGAGGACGAGGACAGGGGAGGCGTCGTCCGATGGGCGAAGTGAGAGTGAGCGATGTGAGCGGTGCAGGGACGTCCCGGTCGTCGTGGCCGGTCCTCCTGGTCGTGGTCTGTGCCCAGACGCTGATCTGGCTGGACACCTCGGTTCTCAACATCGCCGTCACCACCCTGGCCGACCCGGCCGACGGTCTGGGCGCGACCCCGGCCGAACTGGAGTGGGTGGCGAGCGCCTACACCCTCGTCTTCGCCGGCGCCCTCTTCGCGGGCGGCGCACTGGCCGACCGTTTCGGCCCCCGGACCACGCTCCTGGCGGGCCTGGCACTGTTCGGCGCGGCCTCGGGAGCGGGTGCGTTCGCTGACAGTCCCGGTTGGCTCATCGCGGCGCGGGCGGTGATGGGCGCGGGCAGCGCCCTGCTGATGCCGGCGACGCTGTCGGTGATCGTGCAGACCACCCCGGAGGAGAGGCGCACCCGGGCGATCGCGATCTGGAGCTCGTCCAGCGGCCTGGGGGTGGCCGTGGGCCCGGTGGTCGGCGGGGCTCTGCTCAGCAACTTCTGGTGGGGTTCGGTGTTCCTGGTCAACGTGCCGATCGTGGTCCTGTGCATGGCCGGAGTGGCCGCGGTGGTACCGGAGTTGAGGGCCCCGAGGCGCAGACAGCTGGACCTGCCGGGCATGGCCCTGTCGGTCCTGGGTCTGGGCGGCGTCGTGTACGGAATCATCGAACTCGGCAACGGCCGGACCTGGTACGGCCCCCACGTACTCCTCCCCCTCGTCCTGGGCGGCGGCCTGCTGGCCGCCTTCGTGACCGGCCAGCGCACGTCACCGGCGCCCAGCCTCGACGTACGGCTGTTCCGGCAGCCGGGGTTCGCGGCCGGGAGCGTGGTGCTGCTGATCTCGTTCATGGCGCTGGCCGGCCACCTCTTCTACGCGGCCTTCTACCTCCAGGGCCCCCGCGGCCTCTCCCCCGCCGACGCCGGAACCGTGATGATCGCCGCCGCGATCGGCATCGTCCTGGGCAGCCAGGCGTCGCCGGCGATGAGCCGCTGGCTCACGGCCCGTTGGACGGTGGCGGCCGGCGTCCTCGCCACGGCGGTCACGTACATCGCGTACGCCTGGCTGGACGGCGGGACACCGATCTGGTTCGTCGCCGCTCTGCTGTGGATCCAGGGCTTCGGAATGGGCCTGGTCGGTACGCCGGTCACGGCCGTGATGATGCGCGGGGTGCCGCCGCAGCTGGCGGGCGCCGGGTCGGCGGTCAACAGCGTGACGCGGCAGGTGGGCGGCACGCTGGGGGTGGCGATGGCCGGTTCGATCCTGTCGGGGGTGTACCGGGCGAGAATGTCGGACGCGGAACTCCCCTCAGGGGGCGGGCGGTTGTCCGCGGCGGCCGAGGAACAGGCGCGTACGTCCGCCGAGGCGGCCCGCTCCCTGGCCGGCTCCCTCCGCCTGCCCGAACTGGCGACCACGGCCGACCGGGCCTTCCTCGACGCGATGTACGCCGCCACCCTCTCCATCGCCGCCCTGGCCCTCGTCGGCTTCGCGGTGTCGGTCGTGGGCCTGCGCACACGGGCGGCGGAACCGCAGAGTGCCCCGGCGAAGGCGGAATCGGCATGACGGACGTATCGGGGGAGGAGGAGAGGGACATGGAGACGGAAGCCGTGATGGCTCAGGCCGCGCCCCGTTCGGTGTTCGTCACCGGCGGAAACAGGGGGATCGGGCTGGCCATAGCCCGCCGTTTCGCGACGGCGGGCGACCGGGTCGCGGTGACCTACCGAAGCGGGAAACCGGAGGCTTCGGAAGGATTCCTGCCCGTACTTTGCGATGTGACGGACAGTCGGCAGGTGGACCGGGCCTTCGAGGAGGCCGAGGCGGCACACGGCCCGGTGACGGACTAGCCACGACGGCCTGACTGCTGATCGCGCGGGCCGAAGAACCATCCGGAAACGTCGTGATCAGGGTTGTCCGGTGCCGGTTCCGCCCCTGTGCAGCATCTGGGCCAGCAGCAGGGCACCACCGGCCGCCGCCCCCACCGCTGCTCCCGCGGCCAGGAAACCGTGTGAGGAGCGCCAGGACAGCACCGACCAGCGCGAATGTGCGGAGAACAACGATCCCGTACTCAGCCACGAACCGGTTGAGAGCAGCGACAGGTGAGAACCGATCGAGCCGACCGACAGGGCGCTTCCGACCGAGCCGACCGACAGGGCCGAACCGACGGACCCCACGGACAGCACCGAACCCACTGAGCCGATCGACAACACCGAGTCCCGTGACCACAACGACAGCACCGAACCGGAGGAGGCACAACCGGTCGACCGTGCGGGCAGTTTTGTCATGAGGCCATCCTGCCCGATGGTCCCTCCGGCTCGACATGAACGAATCAAATGGTCGCGGAGCACGGTGCGCGCACCACGGCCGCGCCACGCCGATGAGCGAACCGGAAACAGACAGGCGCCCGACCCCGGCCGAAGCCGACCCGGGCGCCCAGCAGCGCGGACGTCGCCGCCTACGGCGCCACCTTGCCGATCTTCACCGTGCCCACGCCCGTGACCGTCCCCAGGCCCCCGCTCTGGCCGCCGTACGTGAAGTCGGTCCCCGGTGCCGACGTGGTCAACGCCCGCAGGTGCCGTCGCCGTCGACGCGAAGGCGAGCGGTACGGGTCCGGCGGCGGCGAGCCCGGTCACTGGACCGGCGGCCACGGCGACTCGTATCGCTCGTCTCCCGCCCGGTATCGGGGTGCCACGGGGGGGTGGTGGGGGGCATGCGAAGTCCCTGGTGCTGAAGGGACTTTGAGCCAAGCTTTGCTCAAGCGACGCGCCGCTAGTGAGGGTTCAGGCACTCCGGAGGCAAGGATGGCGTGAATCCGCCATACGCCATCAGGAACTCAACAGGACATCCCACGACATCTCAAGGAATCCAACCACCCTTACTTATCTGCGACTTGAACGTGTAACCAGCGTTTCAGAACGCGACTCGACCTTGCCGAGGAGAAGTTACTCGCAGGTTTTCCCGCACCTGCTCCGGTGGGCCGATCATCGCTACTGGAAAGTAGCCGGCGAACACCGTGAAGAAGCTGTGCAGTTACTGAGCTTTCAAGCACTTCAGCCTTCTGCGGCAGCCCCATGGGCAACAAGATGACCTTGATCTCGGGGATTTGACCACTCCATACGGGAAGGGCACCACCTTGTTCAGAACAGCCTCCCTGCTCGCGCCCGCGCTGGCCGGGGGAATGATTTTCGCCTACGGCCCTCCCGCCCAGGCCGCGTCGGCCCAGCCGGCCGACAGCACCCGGCAGACACACTCCGCCGGCACCTATCTCGTCCAGCTCGCCGACGACCCCGTCGCCACGTACTCGAAGACCGCGCCCGCGCCGGGCAAGCGCCTCAACACGCGGACGGAAGCCGTACGGGACTACGTCGGCCATCTGAAGCGGCAGCGCGAGAAGGTGCTGGACGAGGTCCCGGGGGTCCGGCCGCTGTACAGCTACCAGTACGTGATCAACGGGTTCGCCGCCGAGCTGACGGCCCGTCAGGCGAATACGCTGGCCCGCACCGAGGGCGTCGTCTCCCTGGCCCGCAACGAGATGCGCCAGGTGACGGCCACCACGGAGACGGACGCGAGCACCACGACCGGCATCCACGCCACGGACACCGCTGCCGCCTCCTCCGGCACGGCGTCCTCCGGCACGCTCCCCGCCCCCGACACCGCCGGGTTCCTCGGGCTGAAGAAGTCCGGCGGGCTCTATTCCAAGGTGCCCGGCGGGCAGGAGAACGCGGGCCGGGGAATGATCATCGGTGTCCTCGACACCGGGATCGACACCAGCAACCCCTCCGTGGCGGCCCTTCCGGAGCCCCTCGCCGACGCCGACGTCATCGCCAAGAAGTGGAAGGGCAGTTGTGACCGCGGCGCGGACAGCGCGCACCAGGTCACCTGCAACAACAAGGTGATCGGCGCCCAGTACTTCAACAAGGCCATCACCGACCCCGCCGACACCGACTGGGCGTCGCCGATGGACGCCGATTCCCACGGCACCCACACCGCGACCACCTCGGCCGGCAACCACGACGTGGCCGCCACCGTGCCCGACAGCGGTATATCCGGCCGCATATCCGGGATCGCCCCCGCTGCCCGCATCGCGGCCTACAAGGTCTGCTGGCACGACGGCTGCCCGACGGTGGACATCGCCGCCGCCTACGACAAGGCCGTGGCCGACGGTGTCGACGTCATCAACTACTCCATCGGCGGCGGCAACGGCGAGCCCACCAACACCCCCGAACACACAGCGATGTTCAACGCCGCCAAGGCGGGCGTCTTCGTCGCGGTCTCGGCGGGCAACGAGGGGCCCGGCACCGTTTCCAACGGCGTCCCGTGGGTGACCACCACGGCCGCCTCCAGCCACGAGGTCGGCTACCGCACGACCGTCACCCTCGGCGACGGCACCTCCTACACCGGCGTCGGCATCAGCGCCTCCGCCGTACCGTCCGCACCGCTCGTCGACGCGGCCGAGGCCGCCCGAGACGGTGTCGACCCCGCCCGGGCCGAACTGTGCGTGCCGGACTCCCTCGACCCGGCCGAGGTCAAGGGTGCTGTCGTGCTCTGCAAGCGCGGCGACAACGCCCGCACCGACAAGAGCGCCCAGGTCAAGGCCGCCGGCGGCGTCGGCATGGTGTTGTACAACGGCAACGCGAGCGACGAGGAGATCGCCGACGCGCACACCGTCCCGGCCGTCCACCTGCCCCTCACGGACGGTCTGGCCGTCAAGGCGTACGCCGACAGCGCCTCCGGCGTCACCGCGGAACTCGGCGCGGCGCAGGGCGTGCGGCAGCAGGCCCCGCAGGTCGCCGGCTTCTCCTCCGGCGGCCCGGACCTCAACAGCGGCGGCGACCTGCTCAAGCCCGACATCACGGCGCCCGGCGTGGACATCGTCGCCGGCACCACCCCCGGCGGCGACGGCTCGTTCAAGGGCGAGCAGGGCCTCATGTCCGGCACGTCCATGTCCTCCCCGCAGGTCGCCGGACTGGCCCTGCTGCTGCGGCAGTTGCACCCCGACTGGTCCCCCATGGAGGTCAAGTCGGCGCTGATGACCACCGCGTCCACCAAGGACACCGAGGGCGAGCCCATCCGGCGCGCCGGTTCCGACAGCCCGGCCACCCCGCTCGACTACGGCTCCGGACACGTCGTACCGAACACCGCCGACGACCCCGGTCTGGTCTATGACTCCAACTCCGCCGACTGGACGTCGTACATGTGCGCCCTCGGCGACCAGCCGCTGACCGGTGACGGCAGCGACGACTGCGCCACCGCCCGCAAGACCGACCCGAGCGACCTCAACACCCCGAACATCTCGGTCGGCGACCTGACCGGCGGGCAGACGGTCACCCGCACGGTCACCAACGTCACCGCCACCATCGGCGTCTACACCGCCAAGCTCCAGACCCCGCGCGGCTACCAGGCCGAGGTCGAGCCGAAGCTGCTCGTCATCCCGGCGGGCGGATCGGCGACGTACAAGGTCACCTTCACCCGCACCGACGCCGCCT
The DNA here is from genome assembly GCF_033441795.1 of Streptomyces sp. ADMS. NCBI lineage: Bacteria > Bacillati > Actinomycetota > Actinomycetes > Kitasatosporales > Streptomycetaceae > Streptomyces > Streptomyces sp. ADMS. The sequence goes on from NZ_JAVFVX010000038.1 coordinate 56,641, forward strand.
ACGGCGACTGGGTCTACGGCTCGGTCACCCTCAGCGACAACGACGGGCACCAGGTCCGCAGCACCATCGCCCTGCGCGCCGCGCAGCTCACCGCACCGGCCACGGCCGCCGCCAAGGAGGCGACCGGGTCGCTCGCCCTCACCCCGAAGGCCGGTTGGAAGGGCACCTTCACCACCACGGTGAACGGCCTCTACGCGGGCACCACGAAGACGGGCACCCTGACCGGCACGGACCCCGACTTCGACTCGCCGCCGTCGACGCTCCCGGCCTCCGCGGCCCGGACGGAGATCACCGTCCCCGAGGGCACCACCCTCGCCCGCGTCGCCCTGCGCTCCGCCGACCATCTGACGGGCAGTGACGTCGACCTGTTCGTGTTCGACAGGAACGGCACCCTGCTCACCAGCCCCGGCCCCTCCAGCGACGAGCAGATCGACCTCGCCCCGGGGACGTACGAGGTGTACGTCAACCAGTACGCCCTGCCCGAGGGCGTCACCAGCCAGACGTACACGCTCCACACCTGGCTGATCGGCGCGGGCACGCAGCCGGACAACGCGGCCACGGTCACCCCGGCCGAACGGCAGGTGGCGGCGGGCGACACCGTCGAGACCACCGTCTCCTGGCGTGACCTCACGCCCGGCAGCGCCTATCTCGGCCTGGTCGAGTACGGCGACGGCACCGACACGGTCGGCTCGACCGTCCTGACCGTCACGCCGTAACAGAAGACAGGAAAGGGGCTGTTCCGCCGCTCGCCGCGACGGAACAGCCCCTTTCTGCTGCCTACTTGGTGGTCCGGTAGGCCCGGTGGACCGTCTGCTTCAGGGTGTTGCCGGCCTTGTCCGTGAGCGTCACGCGCAGGGAGACCGTGCCTGCCCTGGCCGGGTGGCGCAGGTCGAGGCGCTTGCCGCCGACCGCCTTCGCCGGGTGCCAGGTCCGGCCGTCGTCGTACGAGACCGAGAAGGCCGGCTTGCGGGCGGTGCGCGCGGTGGCCGCGCCCTCGACCGTGAACGGCACCGGGAAGCGCGTAGGGGGAAAGAGGCGCCCCTTCACAAAGGGGCGCGGGGCGTACGGACTCAGACGAGCCGCTTACGGCCCCAGAGGAAGAGGAACGCCACGACACCGGCCGTCAGGGCGAACAGAATCGACGCCCCGAACCACTGCATACCGTTCATCTGCGACATCGGGAGGTACTCCACCGACCAGCCCACGACATCGGCCCTGTCCAGGCACACCTGCCGTGCCGCGTCGGTCCGCGACCCCGAACAGGTGCTCCACCCCGCCAGATCCCCGCTGCCGGTGACATACGACTGGTCGATTTCGTAGGCGCCGTGGGGGAGCGACGGGAACAGGTTCTCGCCCGTGACACCCTTGTTCGTCGTGACCGTGACAGCGTTGCCGAGCGACACCATGGAGTAGGACCAGACGAGCTGGACGACCACGGTGAACCCGAAGGTGACGACCATGGCCATCAGCGTGCGGCGCAGCACCACACCGATCGCGACCCCGCCGAAGACGGAGAGGAGGGTGAGGGCGACGGGCACCGGGCCCGTGTTGTTGAAGGCCTCGCTGGAGATCCAGTCCATGACCGTGACCTCGGACTTGACGGGGTTCCACCACCAGCCGAACACCGCCGACAGCACGCCCGTACTCACCACGACCACCAGCCCGGCCAGCGCCAGCTTCGTGGCGAGCCAGCGGGTCCGGCTCATGGACTGGGCGGCGACCAGCTTGGCCGTGCCGTTCTCCAGGTCGCCCGCGAGCAGCGGGGCGCCGAGGAAGACACCGAGCAGGACGGGGATCATCCCGAGGCCTATGGAGACGAAGGAGAACGCGTCGATGTACCGCTGGAAGTCGTTGCCCGCCTCGTCGAGGCTCTTGGCGGGATGGCCGTAGCCGTCGAGGAAATCCATCATCTGGCCGCGCTGGTAGACCATCCAGGCCACGGAAAGCGCGGTGGCGGCGAGGATCGACCAGAACGCGGCCCGGTGCTGGCGCCAGACCAGCCAGGTCATACCGCTGAGGCGGGGACGCCGGGTGGCCTCCGTGGTGGTCCCGTTCGTGGTCCCGTTCATGGCCCCGTTCGTGGTCCCGTTCATGGCCCCGTTCATGGCCCCGTTCCTGCCGTCGCTCGTGGAGCCGGCCGAGGTGCTGGTGAAGGTGCTCATGCCGCCACCGTCCCGGTACCGGACGCGTGACCCTGGCCCAGACCCTGCCCCTGGACCTGTGCGGTGGGGGTGATCAGCGGTGGTGCGTCAGGTGAGCGGAGATAGGCGAGCAGGAGTTCCTCCATGTTCGGGGCGTCCGTCTCCCAGGGGCCGGTGACCGGTCCTTCGGGGCGGACGAGGGCGGTGAACTGCCGTCCGCTGGTCCGGGACTCGACGAGGGTGTGGTGCCCGAGAGCGGCAGGCAGATCCTCACCCTCCCTGGCCCCGGTGACCACGGTGTGCACGGACATCAGCTCGTCCACGTCACCGGCGAGGCGCACTCCGCCGCGGGCGACGACGACGAGGTAGTCGCACACGTTCTCCAGTTCGGCGAGGACGTGGGTGGACATCAGCACGGTGGTGCCGCGCTCGGCGGCCTCCGCGAGGAGGGTGCCCATGATCTCGTGGCGCACGACCGGGTCGAGGTCCGACATCGGCTCGTCGAGCAGCAGCAGGTCGGGGCGCTTGCCGAAGGCGAGGGCGATGGCGACGCGGGTGCGCTGACCACCGGAGAGGGTGCTGACCTTCGCGTCGAAGGGCACATTGCCCGCGCGGACGATGTCCTCGGCGGCTCGCTGGTCCCAGCCGGGGTTCAGCTCCCGCCCCAGACGCAGGGTCTCCGCCACGGTGAAGCGCCGGAACAGGGGCTTCTCCTGGGCGAGGAACGCGGTGCGCCGGCCGGACTCCGCCGAGTCCGGCGCCTCCCCGAACAGGCTGAGCGAGCCCTGCGTCGGCTGCAGGACATGGGCCGCGATGCTCAACAGCGTGGTCTTGCCCGCCCCGTTGGGTCCGACCAGCCCGCAGATCCGGCCCGCCGGGAGCCGGAAGGAGCAGTCCCGCAGCGCCCAGCCCCGCCGGTAGCGCATCCCCAGTCCGTACGCCTCAAGCGCCGGCTCCCCCGCGTACATACCGTCACTCACCTGTGCTCCTAGTTGTCGTGGACCCCGTTGCCGCCACGTTCCCGGCGGCGTACTGCTTCTCCATCGCCGACGCGACCAGCGCGGCCACGTCCTCCTGCTCCAGACCGGCCCCGGCCGCCCTCGACATCCACGCCACCAGCTCCGCGTACAGCGGTGAGTCGGTGCCCGTCTCGGGGCGGCCCAGGGTGCGGCGTACGAAGGTGCCCTGGCCCGGTCGCGGTTCGACCAGCCCCTCGCGCTCCAGCTCGCGGTACGCCTTGAGGGTGGTGTTCGGGTTGACCGTGCTGGTCTCGGCGACCTCCTTTGCGGTGGGCAGCCGGTCCCCCGGCACCAGTACGCCCAGCCGCAGGGCCTGCTTGGTCTGCTGCACGATCTGCTGGAAGGCGGGGACCCCGCTCCGCCTGTCGATGCGGTACTCCACGATCACCACCACCATTCCACTACTTAATTAGTGGAATGATGATGGAGGGGTGCGGCGGCAGTTGTCAACGCGGTCCGGGGTTCTCCGAAATGACCGGAGAGGCTTCTCGGGCAACGTTTCGGTGGCCAGCCTGGGTCCAGGCCCTGAAAAACGAACCACCCGAGGGCGATCCGCCCCACCGAAAGAGCCTCCGGCGTGAACCAAGATCTTTCTGTACCCGAGCACCCCTCCGTCCTCGTGGTCGAGGACGAGTCCGGCACCTCCGGCATGCTGGTCATGGCGCTGCGCTTCCTCGGCTTCGACGCGCACCTCGTGCCCACGGGGGCGGAGACGAGCACCGAGGTCCGCCGCCGGCAGCCCGACGCGGTGCTCCTGGACCTGGCTCCTCCCGGCCTGGACGGCACCGAGGCCCGCGGACGGCTCCGCACCGCCGGGATCGACACCCCGGTGGTCTTCCTCAGCGCCCGTACGGCCGTCGAGGACACGTGCCACGCCCTGGCCGTGTGCGCCGACGACTACGCCACCAGGCCGTTCGACCTCACCGAGGTCAGCGCACGCATCCGGGCCCCGATCCGGCCGTCTCCTCCCCACCGACCGTGAGGTTGTTCGCGCTCGTCACACAGCGCCCTTGCCTCATGGGCCCCCCTTCGGTGACCGTGTGACACGGCCACACCCCCTGCTTGCCGGTCGGGGGACCGAGCGTTCGGCGTCGGCAGGGGATCACCCTCGCCACCGGACCGCCTTTGTCACCACGCCCCCTCACAGCGCCGTCCCATCACCACACCCTCATCACCTCTCCCGCACCGGAAACCTGATTCTCGCCAAGTCCACCGCATCCGGCCAGTTCCTCGCATTGTTACGGACGGTCGTTCGAGTGATGGGGCTGACCTGATGGTCCTGTGTGGAAATCCTGGTACGGATTACCGGGCGGTACACCCGATGTGGCGTAATTCGCTCAGCCCAAAGTCTCGCTCTGTCACCATCAACGCCATCGCAAAACCAGGGGTCCGGAACGCGGCGGGGGGCGTGCCATGGGACTGCTAGGCAACGAGCTGGCGTTCGCGCAGGCTCTGACCGCCCAGGAGCGCGAGGATGTCATGGCTCTCGGCAACCCGAAGCACTTCGCGGCGGGCTCCCATCTGCTCACGGAGGGCGACCGTGGTGACGTACTTCGGCGATCTGGTGGGCGCCCGCCGCGACCTCGCGACGCTCGCCGCCCGGGTCGGGGCGGTCACGACGACTGGATGAGCGCGTACGCCTGGCCGGACGCCCCGTCCTGGAACGCCCCCGCCGACGCCACGGGTCTCACGGACGACGCCGAACCCTCCGTATCCACATCCCCGTCCGCATCCCCGTCCGCATCCGCATCCGCATCCGCATCCGCGCAAAGGCAGCACCCCGACGGGACACCGCGCTGGCTGGAGCGGGAGACCGGCGAGGGTGGCCCGGAGCTGGTCGCCACGCTCGCCGCCGACCTCACCGACGCCGCCCTGGAGGCGATGCGGTCCTACTGGGGCGCCGTGGAACGCGGCCAGGCCGGGACGCTCGCCGCGACCCGTATCGAGGGACGGGTCGCCGAACTCCTCTCGAAGGCGCGCAGGCACCTGAAGCACAACGGGGTGCTGGCCCCACCGCCCGCCGCACCCGGCCCGCCCCGCCGAACCTGCTGGGCACCGACCCTCAGGGGCTCGCCGGCCTGGTCGGCGCGGAGACCGAAAGGCAGGCCGTGGTCCAGCTGTCCTCGCCCGAGCAGGGCGCCCTCCTCAGCCGCGACCTGGCGGCAGCGGTGTGGATCAGGTTCGCACCTCTGGCCATGCGCGAGGAGGTCGAGAAGACCTGGCGTACGAACGCATCGGGCCGGCCCGAAGACGTGGAGTGGACGCCGTCGGGACGGTACGCGGGCCTGCTCCGGCTCACCCCCCTGCGCCCCGGCGTGGTCGACACCTTCCGCCCCCGCGACGACGGAGACGGTGACGCGCACGACGGCCCGCACGACGGCCCGTACGACCGAGGGGACGGCGACCGCTGGTGACCCGCACCCCGCATCCCGGACCCGAGCGTCCGGCGGCTCCCGACGGGCCCGCCGACGCCAAACTCGGCTTCAGCACCCCCTCCGGCCACCGCCGCACCGCCCGGGCCCGCTTCGGCCCCGAGTCCCGGCGCGACCCGCACCTGCCCCAGCTGATCCGCAACGCCCTGCTCGACGACCGGGGCCAGGGACAGCGCTGCGTACAGGTGCGCCTCTCCGCCGCCGACGCGACGGAACCGGCCGCCCGCGCCCTCCTCGACACCGAGGCCGGCACCGCGCTGCGCCTCCACAAACTGGTCGAGGGCACCGAGTTCGCCCCGCTCTTCCCCCGGCTCATCGGCTACGAGCTGGACACCGACGAGCCCTTCCTCCTCTACGACCCACCGCGCGGCGCCACCGCCGCGAAGACCCACGTGATGTCGTCGACCGACCAGCGCGTCCTCACCCGCGACCTGATGCTCGCTCTGTCCCTGCTGGACGACCAGGGTCTGGTACCGCGCGGCATCTCGCCCGCCACCGTGCTCTGGGACGGCACCGCCCTCCAGCTCTGGGGCCTGGAGGGAGTGACCGCGGTGGGCCGCCCCCGCACCCCGTGGGGCCAGGCCCCGTACGCCTCCCCCGAACAGCGCCGGAGCGAGGGCCTCGCCGACTCGCGGGACGCGGTGTGGAGCGCGGCCCAGGTGCTCTACCGTCTGGTGACCGGCCGCCCCGGCCACCCCGACCGGGCCCCCGCCGACCTGGCCGAACACCGCGTCCTCAACGAAACCCTGAGCGAGGCCTTCGCCCCCCGGGCGACCGGCCGCCCGACCCCCGCCCAACTCCTCGGCCTGCTGTCCCCGGGCACCTTCCCCCGCGCCACCGTCCTCTCGCCCTCCGACGTGACACGCCAGGACCGGGAGGTGTTCGAACAGGCGCTGCGGGCCAAACGGCAGGCACCGGTGGCCCCTTCGACGGTGGGCGCGGGAGCGGGGCTGAGCGACAGCGAGGTGCTCTGCCCGTACTGCCTGGAGACCATCCAGCTCGACCTCGGCGCCCTGTACGTCACCGACAGCCGGATGCAGTACCAGCCCCTGAACCTCGCGGGCGTCGGCAAGCTGCGCCGCCAGGACGTCATGCGGGGCGCCGTCCAGAAGTGCACGGCGGACCCGGACTTCCCGGAGCACTTCATCCCCGTGCCCTACCTCACCTACGGCCGCCCGCTGACGGTCGCGATGGTCGGCCAGTCCTCCACCGGCAAGAGTCATCTGCTGACCCAGATGATCGCCGAGATCACCGACGGCGGCCTGGAACCCTTCGGCCTCACCTGGCAGTCCGTCAACCCCGAGCAGCATGCCCGGTTCGTACGGGAACGGGTGCAGCCCCTGCGCAACGGCCGCGTCCTGGACCACACCACCGCCCTGGGCCTGGACGGCTTCGCCCGCTTCGTCGAGTCCCTCCTCATCACCGACGCCCACGGGCAGGTGCGCCCGGTCGCCTTCTTCGACCTGGGCGGCGGGGACCTCGTACGGACGGACGCGGCCCTGCGGTTCCTCCTCGGGGTGGACGCCCTGGTCTTCGTCGTCGACCCCGTACTGGCGCTCCCACTCCCGCAGCTGGACCACGCGAGGGAACGCGGGGGCGTGGAGGTGAACAGGGACGGCGACCTCGCCTTCGCGACGGTCCTGGACCGGCTTCCGAAGACGGGCCCGTACCTGGAGGTGGCGGCCACGATGGTGCTGGGCAAGGCGGACCTGCTGCGCTTCCGGTCCCCGGTCGACCACTGGCTGGGCCAGGGGCGCCCGGCCGCCCTCGACCCCGTCCTGATGCGCGACGAGAGCCAGGACGTCCACGCGTTCCTGCGCCGGCACGCGGGCCAGGCCTGGCTGCGCCCCTTCGACGCGATCCGCCGGTGCACCCTGCACGTCGCGTCGGCCACCGGCGGCCAGGAGGACCAGGGCCGGACCGGCCGCCCGAGCACGGTCAGCCATGTCCTGGTGGGCCCTCCGTGCACTCTGAAGACCCGTCAGTGCCTGGGTCTGGCCTACGGCGGCTGGGGCGCACGGGAGTTGGCGGAACGAGCGACGGGCTCCAAGCCGATGGTCGAGTGCTCGACACTCGACGCCTCCGGCCCCCTGGCCAGGTTGACGGGCAGCAAACCGCCCGCCCCCTGCTTCGAACGCCAGGCGGCGGCCCGCCTGGTCGACCACCTCCTCGCCAACCGGGAGGACCCTCCGGGCGTACCGCAGCTGACGGCGGAGCTGAGCGGCGGCGCGACGCTGGACTGGGCACGGCGGCGGGACCTGCTGGGGAAGATCCTGAGCGGGGACCGCCGGGGCGGCGGCCACACGCAGACGCCCAAGAGCCCGACGGAGCGGGAGCAGAGACACCAGCAGCAGCCGTATACGGCGACACCGCCGTACCGGGCCCCCCGTCCAACACCGGACCCCACCCCGCCCCCGAGCCCGAGCCCGCCCCGCACACACACCAGCATCACCACCACGAGGTCCAACAGGTCCAACAGGTCCAACTGCACGAAGACCTGCGTGGCCACGAGCGCGGAAGCCACCTGCAACACAGCATCCTGGTGGCGCAGTTGCGCGAACTGCCCGACGAGGTACTGCTGCACGAGCTCCGCTCCGACGAACTCCCCCCGGAGTCGGTGGAGTTGCTTCTGTCCGAACTGGGAAGTGCCCAGCGCCGCGAGAAACGCCACCCGGAGATGCAGCACGCCCTGTGCGCGCACGTACTCCGCAACAACCTGTATCTGGCACCCCACGGCCGGACCGGGGAGCCCATGTCGCGCACAGCCCTGGCCGGCCGGGCGGCCGACCTCTTCAACTGGGCCGTGGCCCCGCTGGCCCGCGACGAACGCTATCTGCACGACCTGTACGAACTGCTGCACAGCCTGAGCCGGGCCCCCCACCCCATCGGAAGCAACTGGCTCGCGCAGAGCATCATTTCCCCGGCGAACGGCGAGGCCCCCGACCTGCCGCCGACCGTATGGCAACAGCTCCTGCGCGACCGGCTGACCCGCCCGGACAGACCACAGCCGGCCGTTCCCCCGCCACCACCACCCACGGCACCCGTACCTTCGACGTCCGGCATGTCCCGCTTCTCGGAGCTCACGATCGACGTGGGCTGCGTGCTCTGGGTGAGCGTCACACTGATCGCCGTACTCGTCGCGATCTTGCTGGTGGTCATGTGAGACGCCCACCGTCGGCCACCCTGAAAGCCACCGGCCGCGTTTCGTCACGCGCCGACCACGCCAATTAGACAACGAGTCAAGTTACTCAACCGTAACCTACCCGACGCTACCCGGGGTAACTCACCAGTAGGTACGGTCCTGGCGAACCACCAAGTAGTTGAGAGGCGCTCTCTCCATGCTTCTCCCGGTTCCTTCCCGCTTCCTGCTCACTGCCAGCCGCATCACAGGAGGTTCGCCATGCCCGCACGCAGACGGCTCCTGGCCGTAGCGCTCACCGCTGCGACTTGCCTGGGCACCCAGGCACTCTCGTACGCCTCAGCCGGAGCGGCGGACGCCTCCTCGACGGAGACGGTCGTGTCCCGGGGCGTCGAGATCCCGGCGTTCTACACGCCACCGGCCACGCTCCCCACCCCCAACGGCTCGCTGATCCGCACCGAACCCCTCCCCCTGGCCATCTCCCTCCCCACCCTCGAAGGCCCCCTGCCGGGCAGGGCGACCCGCCTGATGTACAAGTCCACGGACTCGAACGGCAACCCGGTCGCGGTCACCGGGGCGTACATCGAACCGACGGCGGTCTGGAAGGCAGGCGGCCCGCGCCCCCTGGTCGCGGTCGCCCCGGGCACGATGGGCCAGGGCGACCAGTGCGCGGCGTCGCTGGGCCTGGAGCATCCGCTGACCTTCAACGGCCGTACCATGTCCGTCGGTTACGAGGACGTGGCGATCTACCGCCTCCTGGCAACGGGCGCCGCCGTGGTCGTCACGGACTACGCCGGCCTGGGAGCGACGGACCGCCTCCACACGTACGTCAACCGCCTCGACGAGGCCCACGCGGTACTGGACGCGGTACGCGCCGCCCGCTCCCTCCCCGGCACGTCGGTCACGTCCGCGTCCCGGGTGGGCCTGTTCGGCTACAGCCAGGGCGGCGGAGCGACGGCGGCGGCAGCGGAACTCCAGGCCTCCTACGCCCCCGACATCACCCTGGCCGGCACGTACTCGGGCGCCCCACCGGCCGACCTGACCTCGGTCACGAAGGCGATCGACGGAAGCGAACTCGCGGGCGCGCTGGGCTGGTCGCTCAACGGCTTCCTGCAGTCGGACCCGACGCTGAAGCCGATAGCGGAGGCCCATTTGAGCGCGGCGGGCAAGGCGGCGCTGACCGACCTGTCGACGATGTGCGTGGGGGACGCGCTGTTCGGCTACGGCTACGCGAAGAGCACGAAGTGGACGACGGACGGCAGGTCCATCTCCGACATCATCGCGTCCACGCCGGTGTTCCAGACGTTCCTGGACAGCCAGCGCATCGGCACACTGAAACCATCGGGTCCGGTGCGCGTGGCAACGGGGATCAGCGACAACCTGGTCCCGCACGGGCAGGCGCGCCGTCTGGCCGCGGACTGGTGCGCGAAGGGCGCGGACATCACGTACAAGCCGGTGATCCTGCCGAACGTGATCAGCCCCCTGCTCAACCACTTCGCTCCGCTCCTGACGGACCAGGGGAGCGCGGTGAACTGGCTGACGGCCAGGTTGGCGGGCAAGACGGCGACTTCCAACTGCGGGGCGTTGCCGATCCTGCCCTGAGTACACGGGTGCGTGAGTACGCGTGAGCGGCGGCGACCGAGTCTGGTCGCCGCCGCTCACACGTCGACGCCCGACCGCACGAACTGCGCACATGGCGACAGCTGAGGAGTCAATCGCCCACCCGTCCAGCCCATAAGCAGCCCGATCCACCCGGGTCTCGATACGGTCGAACAGCCTGAATTTCCGGGCAGGTGGCGCATGCGCCGGCAACCACCCCTGGAAGACCCGAGCTTCCCAAGCCCAGTGTGCGGACGGTGCTGACGCAGACGATGCCCTCCGATACGGTCCCGAGCCATGGCGAACGGCAACGGTGTGCCGGAGAAGGTGGCGTGGATCCTGCTTCGGGACGACCGGGTGTTGGTGACGCGTAGCCACGGCAGAGATCGCTACTACATCCCGGGGGGTCATCGTGAGCCGGGCGAGTCCGACGGCGAGACCCTGGTGCGGGAGATCGACGAGGAACTGCGGGCGGCGATCGACCCCGGTTCCATGGTGCACTTCGGCACTTTCGAGATCGGCGAGGGCCATCCGGATCACGGCCCCTTCCGGATGATCTGTTACACCGCCGATCACCGCGGTGAGCTGATCCCGTCGAGGGAGATCGCCGAGAAGGCGTGGTTCCGCTACGCCGACCGGGACCGGGTCTCGGCCGTCGACGAGATGGCTTTCGACGCGCTTCACGAGGCCGGGAGGCTTTCCTGATCCCGTTCCTGAGGCCCTTACGACCGCTGCTGCGGTCTTCCTCAACTGGCGGACGCCCCCAGGTCACGGATCTGGGGGCGTCCGGGGCATCGCACAGTCGAACTCACCCGCTTACGGAAGCCGCTACCCGCCGAACGTCACCACGAGCCGCCCGTCCGAAGCGAACGACCAGTTCATCCCGCCCGCATACGACGAGCACCGCGAGCCGTTGCTCCCGGACCAGAACTGGTTCGACGTGTCCGAGTTGCCGATGATCCGGTCGTTCGTGCCGCTGCCGCTCCGGCATGACGTGTTCGTGCGGAACACCGACGTACCGCCGTCGAAGTTGAAGTTGCGCTCCGCGTTGTCGATGCTCACGTTGTCCGACACCGTCATCGTGCCGGGGTTGCTGTTCCAGGTGAAGCCGTGTTTGCCGTTGTCGTAGGCGATGCTGCGCCGGACGACGTGGTTGACGGCGATGTCGTCGCCGCCGAGCTTGTAGCCGTTGCGGTCGCCGTTGCCGGCCTGGGAACCGTCGGTGAGGGTGCCGTTCTCGTAGGCGAGGGAGTCCTCGATGGTCACCGGGCCGATTGCTCCGGTGTCCGTCTTGGTGTAGAGGTCCCAGCCGTCGTCGATGTTGTTGTGCGCCACCGCATAGCGGAAGACGTTGCCGGAACCGGTGGTGAGCTTGGCCGCGAAGCCGTCCGCGTCCTCACCGTCCGAGTCGGCGTTGTCGTGCGACTCGGCGCTCACGATCAGGTTGTCTGCCGGCCAGTTGGCGGCCGGGGTCGTTGAGGCGATGCGTCCGAGCTGGAGGCCCGTGTCGCGGTTGAAGCGGGTCACCGTGCGCTCGATGACGTTGTTGCTGCCGCCGACGTAGATGCCGTTGTCACCGGCCCGTTCGACGACGAGGCCCTTGATGTGCCAGTGGTCGGCGTTCAGCTGGAGTCCGCGGTTCGACGAACTCTCGCTCTGGGCCGAGAAGTTGAGGACCGGGGTCTCTCCGGGGTACGCGGAGAGGGTGGTGCGGGCGGACGACGTGCCGTTGTTGCCGACCGGGATGGTCACCGTCGCGGAGTGGTTGTACGTGCCTCCGCGGACGTAGATCGTGCCGCCCGCGGAGATACGGCTGATCGCCGAGGTGAGAGTGGTCGGGGCGGTCGACGTTCCCGCCGCGCTGTCCGTGCCGGACGGGGACACGTAGAGCGCGGAGGCCGTCGGGGGTGTGGTGCCGCCGTCCGGGACGTTCGCGTCGAGGTAGTCGATGTTGGGGAGACCCGCGGCGGCCGTCGGATCGAGGCGGATGGTGTTGCTGCCCGCGACCACCGGCACGGTCAGGGTCTTCGTCGTCCACGCCGTCCAGGTGCCGGTGCCCTCGAACGACGCCGTCGCGGCCGTCGTACCGTTCACGACGACGCTCACGGACCGGGCGGTGGTGGTGCCGTTGGCAAAGCGGACGCTCAGTGTCGCCGTGCCCGATGCGGGTGCGGATACGGTGAACTGGGCATACGAGCCAGCGGAGTTGGTGCCGTTGCAGAATCCGCTGCCCGAATAGCCGGTCCAGTCGGAGTCGATGGTGCCGGTGCAGACCGCCGGTGAGGTCTCGGCCTCGTAGCGCGTGGTCGCGGCCTGGGCCGTGGTGCCGGACAGCGCGACGAGTGTGCCTGCCAGCAGGCCGACGCACGCGATGACGGGTCTCAGTTGCATCGTGGTTCTCCATCTCCAGGACGGTGGATCAGGTGGATCAGCTTCCGGGCCGGATTGGAAAGCGCTTTCTCCCGGAAGTTAGAGGGGCGGTCCAGGACACGTCAATAGACGCGTACTTGATCGTTGTTCACATGGGTAGACGCGATGGAGGGGGTTCAGTCGCTCCGCCTGCCCGAATGCCTGCCCCCCGAATGCCTGACCGTCGGGCTGTTCCCCCCTTCCCCCCTCGGAGGTCCGGCACGCGGCCGGAACCGGTTCGGTCGCTTCACGCCGTTCAGGTCGTGCGGCGGTACCGTCACCGTCCGCGCGCCGTCCGTCCCGCTGGGTCGTGTCCCGCCTCGTGGTGTAAGCGACCTTGCTCGACGCGTTCCGGTAGGCC
>NZ_JAVFVX010000390.1:0-559 GCF_033441795.1 Streptomyces sp. ADMS
CGAGGGTTTCCAGCGCGTCGATGGGGCGGCCCCAGGCTTTCTCGATCATCGCGTCGGCCTGGTTGAGGGCAGTGGCGTCGGACACGGGTGGCTCCGGAGGGTAAGAAGGGGAACGGTGGTCAGCGGCTGTGCCCTGGGCGCGGGACGTGCGGAGCCGACGGCGGGCGCGGTGCCGGGATGAAGGGCCGCGCGTCGGCAGGCGAAGGCGCCACGGTGGAACGCGAGTTGGCAACCTGGGCGCGGCGGACATCCAGAGGAGTCGGCACCGGGGGTTCGACCGGGGTGGCGGTGGCCTGCGGGGGAAGGCGGCGCAAGTCGTCGCCGTAGCGGATGACCGGTGCCGGATCAGTGAGCGCGGTGTTCATCGCGGCCACCAGACCCTCCGGAGTGAAGGATGACGCGGTGGCGTACCACTGATTTCCAGGCGGTCCGGCCAGCATGAGCCACCGCTCTTGATGGCCCGTCATCTCGGCGGCATGGTCGAGGCGGGTCCGGCGCAGGTGAACCTCGGCCAGGCCGTCCGGGGACTCGAAGGAGACGTCGGCCGCGCCGTAGCGGT
>NZ_JAVFVX010000391.1:0-558 GCF_033441795.1 Streptomyces sp. ADMS
CGAGGGTTTCCAGCGCGTCGATGGGGCGGCCCCAGGCTTTCTCGATCATCGCGTCAGCCTGGTTGAGGGCAGTTGCGTCGGACACGGGTGGCTCCGGAGAGTGAGAAGGGAACGGTGGTCAGCGGCTGTGCCCTGGGCGCGGGACCTGCGGAGCCGACGGCGGGCGCGGTGCCGGGATGAACGGCCGTGCGCCGACAGGCGAGGACGCCACGGTGGAACGCGAGTTGGCAACCTGGGCACGGCGGACGTCCAGGGGAGTCGGCACCGGAGGATTGACCGGGGTAGCCGTTGCCTGCGGCGGAAGGCGGCGCAGATCGCCGCCGCAGCGGATGACCGGTGCCGGGTCGGTGAGCGCGGTGTTCATCGCAGCGACCAGGCCCTCCGGAGTGAAGGAGGAGGCAGTGGCGTACCACTGGTTCCCGGGCGGTCCGGCCAGCATGAGCCAACGCTCTTGATGGCCCGTCATCTCTGCGGCGTGGTCCAGGCGGGTCCGGCGCAGGTGGACCTCGGCCAGGCCGTCCGGGGACTCGAAGGAGACGTCGGCCGCGCCGTAGCGGT
>NZ_JAVFVX010000392.1:0-557 GCF_033441795.1 Streptomyces sp. ADMS
GCTGGATGGTGGAGGAGTCGTTCCAGGTCGCCAAGGGACAGGTGGGGCTGGACGAACACGAGGTACGCAAGTGGTGCTCGTGGTACCGGCACACCACCGTGTGCATGCTCGCCATGGTCTTCCTGGTCACCGTCCGGAGCCGGCTCATACCGGCCCCGCCGACGACACCCGACCCCCGACCGTGAACGAGATCCGCCGCCTGTTCGACCGGATCGTCCTCGCCCCCGCCCGCACCGCCCGGACCTGGCTCGCCATGCACTGGCACCGCTGGCGCACCCGCCACCAGACCCGGGCCCGAACCAGCCACTACCGCACCCGAGCCGCCCGCGCTCACTCACCGTGAAACCACCGGCTGTAGTAATAGGCGTCATAGTCGTTGTATTCGATCCATGGCTGTCCTGCCCGTAGGCAGTTGCCGTTGTTGCCTGTACCACTGCCGTTGCCTGGGTCGGTGCCAGGTGCTGGGAGGCTCTGCGGGTCGGTCTCGGTGGGGGTGTAGTAATACAGCCGGTGGTTTCACGGTGAGTGAGCGCGGGCGGCTCGGGTGCGGTAGTGGC
>NZ_JAVFVX010000393.1:0-550 GCF_033441795.1 Streptomyces sp. ADMS
CGAAGTGGATCGCCCTGCCCCGGGGGCTGCGCGACGAAGCCGCCAGCCTGGTCACCGCCGCCGGCGGCGCCTTGAAAGTCACCGGCACCTTCCCCGACCGGGCCCCGATCGGTGCCCGGTTCACCGGCGAACTCACCGCCGTACAGGCCAGGGCCGTCGAAGCGATGACCGCCCAACCCACCGGGGTCCTGGTCGCCCAACCCGGTGCGGGTAAAACAGTGATGGCCTGTGCGCTGATCGCGGTTCACGCCCGGCCCACAGCCATCATCGTCAACCGGAGCCGAGCTGCTGGCCCAGTGGCGCGAGCGTCTGGCGACGTTCCTCGACCTCGGTGAGCACGCCGTCGGGTCGCTCGGCGCGGGCAAGGACCGCCGCGGCGGCGTGGTCGACCTGATCATGCTGCAGTCTCTGGCCCATCGTGAGGCCGCCGCAGGACTGCTGGACGGCTACGACCTGATTGTCGTCGACGAGTGCCACGCCATCGGGGCTCCGGCCGCCGAGGCCGCGATCCGCAAGGTCAAGGCCGAGCGGTGGATCGGCCTGTCCGCCA
>NZ_JAVFVX010000394.1:0-549 GCF_033441795.1 Streptomyces sp. ADMS
CGAAGTGGATCGCCCTGCCCCGGGGGCTGCGCGACGAAGCCGCCAGCCTGGTCACTGCCGCCGGCGGCACCTTGAAAGTCACCAGCACCTTCCCCGACCAGGCCCCGATCGGCGCCCGGTTCACCGGCGAACTCACCGCCGTACAGGCCCGGGCCGTCGAAGCGATGACCGCCCACCCCACCGGAGTCCTGGTTGCCCAACCCGGTGCGGGTAAAACCGTGATGGCCTGTGCCCTGATCGCGGTTCACGCCCGGCCCACCGCGATCATCGTCAACCGGGCAGAGCTGCTGGCCCAGTGGCGCGAGCGTCTGGAGACGTTCCTCGACCTCGGTGAGCACGCCGTCGGGTCGCTCGGCGCGGGCAAAGACCGCCGCGGCGGCGTGGTCGACCTGATCATGCTGCAGTCCCTGGCCCATCGTGAGGCCGCCACAGGACTGCTGGACGGCTACGGCCTGATCGTCGTCGACGAGTGCCACGCCATCGGGGCTCCGGCAGCCGAGGCCGCGATCCGCAAGGTCAAGGCCGAGCGGTGGATCGGCCTGTCCGCCA
>NZ_JAVFVX010000395.1:0-549 GCF_033441795.1 Streptomyces sp. ADMS
CTGGCGGGACCGGCAGGCCCATCCGGGTCATCTCGGCCAGGTTCGCGCCCTTGCCGCCGAGCAGGTCGGCGAGGTCGCGGCCGCCTTCTGCGAAGTCGTACACGTAACGGACCATGACGCCGGGCTCCTCCGTCGGGCTTCGGGCTGACCGGGCACCGGGACCTCGACGTCAGAGCTCGACCGGCACATCGGGATGTCCATGGTGGACAGACCCGGTGCCTCCCGAACCACAGGGCCGGTGCCCGCGTTCCTCTGGAAGGCGGTGGGCGCATCCCGTCCACGGCGGATGGGGTTCACCGCCCCGGTGCACCGGCTGTGGTCTGGCTCCCGGCGCGGAGGTGATGCGTGACGTCGACGACACCGTCGACGCTTTCGGACAGGCGTACCGCGATGGGGATGAGGCTTTCCTGCGGCACGGTGCCGTCGAGTGTCACCCGTCCGTCAGCGACCCGGACGCTGACCTCGCCGGGTCGCAGGCCGAGGCTCCGGGTCAGGACATCCGTGGTGATCTCCTCCTGGATGGCGATGTCTCGCCGCAGGAAGACGTGC
>NZ_JAVFVX010000396.1:0-549 GCF_033441795.1 Streptomyces sp. ADMS
CTGGCGGGACCGGCAGGCCCATCCGGGTCATCTCGGCCAGGTTCGCGCCCTTGCCACCGAGCAGGTCGGCCTGGTCGCGGCCGCCTTCTGCGAAGTCGTACACGTAACGGACCATGACACCGGGCTCCTCCGTCGGGCTTCGGACTGACCGGGCACCGGGACCTCGACGTCAAGCTCGACCGGGACATCGGGGGTATCCATGGTGGACAGACCCGGCGCCTCCCGCCCCGCAGAGCCGATGCCCGTGTTCCTCTGGAGGGCGGTGGTCGCACCTCGTCCACGGCGGATGGGGTTCACCGCCCCGGTGTACCGGCTGTGGTCTCGCTGCCGGCGCGGAGGTGATGCGTAACTTCGACGACACCGTCGACGCTTTCGGACAGGCGTACCGCGATGGGGATGAGGGTTTCCTGTGGCACGGTGCCGTCGAGTGTCACCCGTCCGTCGGCGACCCGGACGCTGACCTCGCCGGGTCGCAGGCCGAGGCTCCGGGTCATGACATCCGTGGTGATCTCCTCCTGGATGGCGATGTCTCGCCGCAGGAAGACGTGC
>NZ_JAVFVX010000397.1:0-547 GCF_033441795.1 Streptomyces sp. ADMS
CGCACGGGGATCCGACCGGCTCCGCCAGGAACGCAGCAGCTCGGACAGGGACTCATCCTGCGGGTCATCGCCACCACGCCCGTCCCGGGAGTCCATGGAGCGAGATGGTAGATCAGCTGATCACATGACATGCCTCACAACACGCCCTGATACCCAATCAAAGGATCACGAGTTCGTCATTCAGTGTAGTCGGACATAACGGATAATAGATCTTTCGACGAACTGCGCCACCCGACACAACACCTAGAAGTCGTCGGAGATCGAGAGTCGAAGCAGGTCGCCTCCCGCCTCGCTTCGCACAGCGGAAAGACTCACC
Source organism: Streptomyces sp. ADMS (assembly GCF_033441795.1). Classification (NCBI taxonomy): domain Bacteria; kingdom Bacillati; phylum Actinomycetota; class Actinomycetes; order Kitasatosporales; family Streptomycetaceae; genus Streptomyces; species Streptomyces sp. ADMS. The sequence continues at coordinate 317 of NZ_JAVFVX010000397.1, forward strand.
GTCCGTAACCGGAAGTGTCAGTTCCGGGCGGCGCGAGTTCCGCCCTCCTCCTGGCATCCTCTTGCCATCGTTCACCAACAAGATGGCGTACAGCCCAGGCTGAGGGGGGATTGCCATGCCCTTGCCAGAAAACGACGAAAGCCAACTTCTCAAATCGTGTGAGGAGCAGGTCGATCGTAGCTATTCAGCGGGGTTGAGCGGTTCGGTCAGGCTGTTGCTGTGTCGGGTGTG
>NZ_JAVFVX010000398.1:0-543 GCF_033441795.1 Streptomyces sp. ADMS
CCGACCACCCGCCCGGGTATCCGGAGAGCTGGTTGGTGACGCGCGGGCATCCCGACGACTCCGCGCTCCACGAAGTGATCTACGACTCGGAGCCCGGCGGCCCTCACGCCCGGCATGGCGGCAGCGTCCCGCGCCTGCTCGCCGCCATCGACGCGCGCCTGGATCAGCTCGGCCTGCCGCCCCGACCGAAATCCCAGCGACTCGCTCGGGAGAGTGCCGCCGACGCGGTGCTTCACCGTGCGGGCTTCGTCCCCGTCGTGCTGTTCCGCGAGCGCTTCCACCGACTGCCCTCCGCCATGACCGACCTGGTCGAGCAGCGACAGATGGTGACCCGGGCCTTCGACATGCTGCAGGCCGAGGGCTTCGACGTCTCGTACGACCCCGACCTGCTCGATCCCAGCCAGCCGCCCCCTGGCGATCACGGGCTCAGCCTCGGCGACCGGCTCGGCCACCTGACCCAATCCATCCAGTCGGCGGCACATACAAGTGAGGCCGTCGCCGCACTGAGCGAGCTGACCGCTCCCGGTGACGGCGTTCTCCAGC
>NZ_JAVFVX010000399.1:0-543 GCF_033441795.1 Streptomyces sp. ADMS
CCGACCACCCGCCCGGGTATCCGGAGAGCTGGTTGGTGACGCGCGGGCATCCCGATGACTCCACCCTCCACGAAGTGATCTACGACTCGGAGCCCGACGGCCCTCACGCCCGGCATGGCGGCAGCGTCCCCCGCCTGCTCGCCGCCATCGACGTGCGCCTGGATCAGCTCGGCCTGCCTCCCCGACCGAAATCCCAGCGACTCGCTCAGGAGAGCGCCGCCGACGCGGTTCTCCACCGTGCGGGCTTCGTCCCCGTCGTGCTGTTCCGCGAACGCTTCCACCGACTGCCCTCCGCCATGACCGACCTGGTCGAGCAGCGACAGATAGTGACCCGGGCCTTCGACATGCTGCAGGCCGAGGGCTTCGACGTCTCGTGCGACCCGGGCCTGCTCGACCCCAGCCGGCCGCCCCCTGTCGATCACGGGCTCAGCCTCGGCGACCGACTCGGCCACCTGACCCAATCCATCCAGTCGGCGGCACATACGAGCGAGGCCGTCGCCGCACTGAGCGAGCTGACCGCTCCCGGTGACGGCGTTCTCCAGC
>NZ_JAVFVX010000039.1:0-69401 GCF_033441795.1 Streptomyces sp. ADMS
CGGCTGCGGATGTCACGGAGATGTCCTCCCGATTGCGGTGCCACTAATCTGGCCCGCAACTTCCAATCCAGAAAATCGATTCCCTGGATGATCTGAATCCAGGGAACAAATACATGTACGTTTTCCGCCTCCGCACTGGGACGCTTCGTGAACCTGGCAAGCCTGGACCTCAACCTTGTCGTCGCCCTGCGCGCTCTCCCGGAGGAGCGCAACGTCACCAGGGCGGGCCGACGCATCGGGCTCAGCCAGCCCGCCACGAGCGCCGCCCTGGCACGGCTGCGTCACCACTTCGACGACGAGCTGCTCTCCCGGGCCGGCGGACGCTACGAACTGACCGCTCTCGGCCTGGCCCTCCTCGACCGCACCGCCACCGCCTGCGACCTGCTGGAGCGCGTCTTCACCAGCCAGGCCGACTTCGACCCGGCGCACGAGGAGCACGAGTTCACTCTGATCGCCTCCGACTACGCGGTGGCCGTCTTCGGCGCCGAACTCGCCCGTGCCATCCACGCCGAAGCACCAGGCATCCGACTCCGGTTCAAACAGGCACCGACGGAAATCATCGACAACACCGGGGGCTGCTGAGCACCGCCGACGGACTGTTGATGCCGTGCGGCATCAACAGCGGCTTCCCCACGGTCGAGCTCTACCGGGACAGCTGGGTCTACCTCGTCGCCGACGACAACCCCGAGGTCGGCGAACACCTCACCCTCGACGACCTGGCCCGACTGCCGTGGGTAACGTACCAGCGCACCTACGACGCACCCGCCGCCCGCCAGATCGGCATGCTCGGCATCGAGCCGCGCGTGGAGGTCTCCGTCGGCAGCTTCCAACTGATGCCCCTCCTGGTCGCCGGCACTCGCCGGGTGGCCCTCATCCAGGGACTTCTGGCCGAGCGGCTGGACGGACTCGTCCCCGTTCGTGTCATGGAACCGCCCTATGACGCCGTGCCGCTCCAGGAAGCCCTGTGGTGGCACCCGGTGCACACGCACGACGCGGCGCACATCTGGCTGCGCGAGACGGCAAACCGGGTCGCCGAGGCCGTCAAGGCCGGTCGGCCGACTATCTCCAGTCCGCCGAGTTGAGGATGGGCTGGGCCTCGCGAGGGCGAAGACGCTGCCGCGCTCCGCGCCTGCCCTGTGACTGCCGACGAGTGGCAGCCCTGGCGCGACACCCGCGGGCTGCCGGCGCCTTGCCCTGTCCACCACGGCCAATCACGACGTCAGCGGCAGGGACGCTGTCCAGCGTGAGCCGGCCCTTCGAAGAGACGCCCGTGCGGCGGGCCGCGTCGAGTACGCCGAGACCAGCTCTTGCAGTTGGCGAGAGTCTGCTGTGCACTCCTGTGAGCCGGATGTCACGCCGCCCGGCGCGGGTTGAAGCGTGGATGGCGTGCGAAACCAAGCGGCTGGAGAAATCCCGGAAACCCTGGGGCGTCGTCCGCTACGCCATACTGCTGCCTGAACAGGCCAGTTGGCGGCCTACGTCGGGCGGGCAGGGAAGCCCTGCGGGGTAACAGGCCGAGGATCGCTTCCTTTGACCCACCGTCACTCGCTGGAGGGTCCGAAGCATGGGCACGGAAGCGCCGTGGCACACCGTGCTTTGCCGGCTGTGGTACCCGGTGAGATACTGGCGCGCTGCGGAATCGGCGGAGCATACGGGGGCGCGATGGGCCAGGCGGTGACCGCAGCCATGCTGCAGGTGGCGGACGTGCACAAGTCGTACGGTCGAGGTGCCAGCGCCGTTCATGCTCTGCGTGGCGTGTCCTTCGAGGTCCCTCGTGGGGAACTCGTTGCTCTCAAAGGACGTTCGGGCTCGGGCAAGACCACCCTGCTCAACATCGTCGGTGGTCTGGACGAGCCGGACAGCGGACGCGTCACCGTCGACGGGCTGCATCTGCGGGACCAGGGTGAGGACGCCCTCCTCGCGCTGCGCCGGGAGCGCATCGGCTTCGTCTTCCAGTCGTTCGGGCTCATTCCCATCCTCACGGCTGCCGAGAACGTGGGCATGCCGCTGCGATTGCGGAGGGCGGACCCGAGCGAGCGGCGGGAGCGCGTCGAACTGCTGCTGTCTCTCGTGGGACTCGCGGACCATGCCGCGCAGCGCCCTGGCGAGTTGTCGGGCGGGCAGCGCCAGCGCGTCGCCATCGCCCGCGCCCTGGCCAACAGTCCGTCGATTCTCATCGCCGACGAACCGACCGGCCAGTTGGACGCGGAAACCGGGCACTCCGTTATGGAACTGCTGCGCGCGGTCGTCCGCAGCGAACAGATCACGGCTCTCGTGGCCACCCATGACACCACACTTCTTGACCTTGCCGATCGTGTGCTGGAGCTGAAGGACGGCGAGATCACCGGGTTTTGAAGCCAGCCGTCTGGATCACACCGCAGACGCGGGTCCGGCGCGCGCTCCCCCAGGCTCTTCGAGCAGGGCCCCCGTCGCGTCGACTGCCTTCTCCGCCTGGCAGCTGCACGCACCGGACCTCGCTCACCGGCATCGACGAGGCCACGTCACCTTTCCTGCAACCTGTCCACCTGTATCCACTCGAAGGCCGCTGGAGCAAGCGGACGACCGGGCGCCCCGGGTGCCCTCCGCCCGTCAGACAGCGCTTCCCCCCGCCGGATGTGCCTGGTTCGCTTCAGAGTCCCGGCTGTTCCGCGGCTCAGCCCTGGCCGTGACGGTCGTTCCGTGTGTCGTCAGGGCGGACGGCGATGTGGTCGGGTTCCAGTTCCAGGGCGACGCGGTCGCGCATTCCCAGGACCCGGGTGTACTCGGCGGGGAGCTGGAGGCGGCCGGCCCGGTCGAGCATGGCGTATTCGCGGGCGACCAGGTTCTCCTGGCCGGTGGCGGAGTCGACTTCGCTGTGGCGCAGGACTTCCGTCGACGTGCGGCCGTCCCGGATGGCGACCGTACGGCGGACCTCACCGGCGACGGACTGGTCGTGGGTGACGATCACGATGGTGGTCCCCAGCTCCTCGTTGGCGGTGCGGAACGCGGCGAAGACCTGTTCGGCGGTGTGGGAGTCGAGTTCGCCGGTGGGCTCGTCGGCGAGCAGGACCGCGGGATCGTTGGCGAGGGCGACCGCGAGGGCGACGCGCTGCTGCTGGCCGCCGGACATCTGATGCGGCCGACGGTCGCGGCATTCGGCGACGGCCAGCAGGTCGAGGAGTTCCATGGCGCGATCGGCCCTGGTTCGGCGCCGACCTCGTGCGCGGACCAGTTGCAGGGGCAGGGCGACGTTCTGCGCGGCGGTGAGATAGGGCAGGAGATTACGGGAGGTCTGCTGCCAGACGAAGCCGACGGTCCTGCGACGGTAGGCGAGGCGTTCCCTGGAGGACATCGTGACCAGGTCGTGGCCGGCGACGCGGGCCACGCCGGCGGTGGGTTTGTCCAGTCCGGCCAGGATGTTCATGAGGGTGGACTTGCCGCTGCCTGAGGCGCCGACCAGAGCCATGAGCTCCCCCTTGCGAACGAGGAGATCGAGGCCTTGCAGCGCCTGCACCTCCACGCCGTCGGCGGAGAAGATCCGTACGAGCCGGTCGCAGGTGATCAGGGCGTCGTGACCGTAGACGGCGGCGTTGCGCGCGGCGCGGGCACGGTCGGTGAGCTCGTGGAAGGTCGGGCTGCTGGTCATCGGCTGCTCCTGGGCGGACAGAGGTACACGGGCCGGTGCCGGAGGGGGCTTGGTCTCAAGTTCTGCCCACTGTCTAGTCGTCACCCATCCTCAGTTCGCGCACCGAGCCACGTCGGCTGGTCCACCAGGCCTGCCCGGCGGGCACACCGACGGCCAGCAGCAGCACGGTGAGCGCCGGAAGCGCCAGCGAGAGCGGATCGGTGCGCAGCGCGGCCCCCTCGATGGCGGACGAGGAGGCCAGGGCGATGGTCGTGAGGTCGACGCCGGGCGACAGCAGGTGAATGGCGGCCCAGCCTGTCAGCAGACCCCCCGCCGCGGCCAGCAGTGCCTGCGGGAAAGCCGTGAGGATCAGCAGTCGGCGGCCCTGGGACCGGCTCATGCCCATCGTGCGCAACCGGGCGAGCAGGGCGCTGCGTTCGGGCGCGGTGCGCAGCACGGTCAGCAGGAGGGCGAGGACCGCGTATCCGGCGCCCCCGGCGACCGCGACACCGTACAGGCGTTCCGCGCCGGACTGCAGCGGTGAGTCGACGTGCCGCGCGCGTTCCTCGACGCGCAGCCGGACGGCTGCCTTTGTGCCTTCCGCCGCCGAGCGCAGCGCCCGGCCGTTCAGGGCGTCACCGGTCAGCAACAGGGTCGTCGTACGCGCCGGGCCGCGGGGAAGTGCGGCACGGTCCACGATCAGGAAGTCGTCACCGATCACGGCCGGAGTGCGTGCCCGGACCAGGACGATCCTGACGGTGACGGAGGTGCCGTCCGGAAGCAGGACGGGGTAGGGGCCGGTGCCGTACTCCTCGGCCACGCGAGGTGAGGCCAGCGCGGGCAGGGGCCGGTCGGCGCTGTCCGCCGTACCGGCGTCCTCCTGCCGGAGGCTCGCCGCGTCGAACGGCCCCAGTCCCGTGTGGTGGGACAGGTGCGCATAGGCGTCGGGGTCCACACCGGCCAGCGGTACCGGCTGACTGCCCTGTTGCGGCTTCGCCTCGTTGGTGACGCTCGCTTCCGTCATGTCCCGTACGCCGGGCAGCCGGCGGACGCGGTCGGGCAGGGCTTGAGGCAGTTCACCGGTGGTGGTCTCGACGCGGCCGTCGGCGCCGACGGCGAAGAGCGCGGCCTGGTCGCGGGCTGCTGTGACCCCTGCCAGGACCGAGCCGCCGAACGCGGCCGTGGTGAAGGCCGTGAGCAGGGCGAGCAGCGGCAGCACCGCGAAGCCGGGGGCGCGGGCCACCTGGGCCAGCGACAGCGGAATCACCGGGCCGCGCATTCTCGTGGTCGCCTTGCTCAGCGCACGCAGCGGCAGGGGGTGGAGGCGTGCCAGCAGCAGAGCCGCGACCACGCCCGTCAGCAGCGGGGCGGCGGCCACCAGAGCGGTGCTGCCGGATCCCTGTCGGCGCAGTGCGGCGACCGCCCCCGACGCGATGACCAGCACGGTCAGTTCGGCCACCGTACGGCGCCGCGACGGCCGGGCGGCAGCCAGGCCCTCCCGGCCGTCGTGCATCCGTACCGTGCGGTGCGCCACCACGCCGCGCAGTGGGAGCGCGACGCAGGCGAGCAGGGTGACGGCGAGGGCGGCGGCGACGGCGGGCGCGCTGCGGGCACCGGGCAGGACGAGCAGGGCGGCGGCCAGTCCGAGGGCGCCGGCCGGCACGGCCACCAACGCAGTCTCCGCCAGCAGCCGAAGGGCGAGGCCGGGCAGTGAGGCACCGCGGGCACGCAGCAGAGCCAGCTCCGTGCGTCGGCGATCGGCTGCCACGCCGCCGGCCATGGCCAGGACGATCACGGCGAGGCTGCCGGTCCCGACGGCGGCGAGGAGAAGCAGCGGTTCGATCCCCGACCGTAGTCCGGCATGGTCTGCGAGGACCCCGTCGAGATTCGTCTGGGCCTCCAGGCGCGGGTCGACGACCGCCCGCAGGCGCTGCACTCCCGGGCCCGACTCAAAGGCGGCGACGGCGGACGCCAGCCGGTCGAGATCTTGGCCGCGCAGGGTGGCGGCGTCGGGGGCCACCTGCCAGTACCGGAGTGGGCGGCCGGGGGTGCCCAGGAGGACCGGGCCGGCATCGGGGGCAAGGAGCAGGGCGCCGAGCCAGTAGACCTCCGTCAGCGCGCTGCCGGGCAGGCGGCTCAGCGCGGGGGTGCGCAGCACCGGCAGTGCCGACCAGTAGGCGCCCGAGGGGGTGCGCGGGACGACGATCCCGGTGACCCGGACGGCGAGCGGGGCGCGTACCGAGTTCGGTAGGTGGATCACGGAGCCCACCCGGATGTGGAGCGTGCGGGCGGTGTCCGCGGTGACGGCGGCCTCGACCTGCGCGGTCGCCGCGGTCACCGGTTCGCCCGTGGTGCGCGGCAACCGGCCCGCGCTGAGCCGGGCATGGGAGGCCAGGTCCTGCTGAGCGGCGAGCAGCAGTTGGGCGGGCATGCCGGCGGGTTGCGGAAGCCAGGGGTCGGACGCCACCAGGCCGACGGTCGTGCGCACGCCGTACGACGACTGCGCGAGGTCGGGAACCAGCGGCGCCCTCGTGGTGGCGAGAACCTCGGCCCTCGCCGCGGCCAGCGGACCGGTGCGCAGGGCAGCCTCCACCTCCTTGATCGTGTCCGTCCAGGGTGGCGGGGCGTCCACCTGCACGGTCGTCCGGTCGGGAAAGGCCTGCTCGACCGCCCGGCGCAGACCCGCGTCCCCGTACCGGTCGACGGCACGCGGGTACGCGGCAGCCAGCGCGGCGGTCACGGCCACCAGCAGCGCGAGGGCCGCGGACGTGCCGGCGAAAGCCCTCAGCCGGGCCCGCACCCCGGCTCGTACGTGCGGCGGCACCGCCCTCGTCCCCCCGCTCTGCGGGGGCACCGGCTGCGCGGTCACTGCGTCACCTCGTCCCTGAGAGTCGTTACGGGTTTCGCTCGCCGAAGTGCGAGGGCCACGGTCACGAGGGCGGGGCCCGCTGCGAGGGCCGCCAGCAGGGCGGCCAGACGCAGGAGCGGGAGTTCGACCAGCACCGGCGGGAGCGGCCGGGTGGCCTGCCCGGTCAGCACGACGAGGGGAACCAGCGCGTACGTCAGCACCGTGCCCAGGGCCGTGCCGACCAGCAGCGCCAGCGCCACCAGCACGCCGTGCTCCACGGCGACCAGCCGGGCCAGCCGACGGCGCGGTGTTCCCAGGGCGCGCAGCACGGCGAACTCGCCGTCCCGGACGCGCATCGCCCCGGCCGCGCTCACCGCGAAGCCGAGCGAGGCGAAGAGCACCGTCACCGCGGCGGCCGCGACCAGCGCTGCTTCCGGTGCCGCCCCGAACGGGTCGTCCCGGAGCTGGGCCGCTATCTCGTCGCGCACCACCACCTGCTCCGGATCGACGTCGGGCAGGTTCCGCACGGCAGCTGCCGCGGCACCGGGCGCGGCCGTGCGCAACCACCACTCGGTGGGCGTGAGACTGGTTCCGTAGCGGGCCTGCAGCACCCGGTTGACGGTCCGGAGATCGACCAGCAGGGCCCCGCCGTCCTGCGCGGTGGTTTCCGTCGTGGGCAGGGCGCTCGCGGTGCGCACGATGCGTACGGGCACGGAACGGCCGTCGAACGTCACCTCCACGCGCTGGCCTTCGCGCGCACCGGACACGGTGAGGAACCGGTGGGTGGCGACCGCGACGATCTCGGGCGCCGCGGGCTGGGCGACCTTCAGCCGGACCTCCAGCGGCGCGGCGCCCGGCGGGATGTCCGACGGCAGGTATCCGGTGCTGTACGTCAGGGTGACGGGTGCCGTCGACGTGATCCGGGGGCGAGTCGGCCGGGCGCTGTCGTCGGGGGCGACGGTGACCGAACCGGCCTCGACCGCGGTCGCCCACCTCGTCGGCAGGGTCAGCTGCCGGACGTCACCGTCGCCCGCTGTCGCCGTGAGCGCGCCGAGGACCAGGCGGTGCCGGTGGGCACGGCCGCTCGGCTGCGGCGTACTCAGTGTGAGCCCGGTCAGCGCCAACGGGCCCTGGGCGCCGTTCAGATCCGGGGTCAGCGGGTGCGGGCGTCCGTCGGCGGCGAGGCGGCCGAACGGTATCTCGTAGGAGGTTCCGTGACGGTCCCGCACCGTGAGCGTGACGTCCGCGCCCGGCCCCGGCGTGGTGCTGTGCAGGGCAGCGGTCAGCGTGAGCCGGGCCGTGCCCTCCGGTACGTCGATGCCCGCGGGTGCTCCGCGCGGCACGAGCCCGGCGAGCAGCGGACCGTCCGTCAGGTCGCGCCGCGCCAGTACCGCCCCGGCCGCCTCCGCCGTGTTCAGGGCCACAACGGTCGCGGTGCGGCTGCCGGAGAGCGGCACGGTGGCACGGACCGCGGGGGCGACCGCATCAACGTGCGGGAGGTCCGCGTAGACGTCTGTACGGCCCACACGGCCGCTCCCGGAGGTCAGGACGCGCACCTCGGCACCCGCGCGGAAGTCGGCCTGATCGGCCTGGGAACGCTGCCAGGACGCACCCTGCCCGATCGCGATCACGCCCAGCGCCACGGAGATGACCAGGAGGAGCACCGGACCCGCCCCCCGCATCGGCCGGCGACTGAACTGCCAGCCGACCATGGCCACGGTGAGCCCGTGCCCGCGGGCCAGCAGCCGCTCGCCGACACGCGCAAGCAAGGGCAGCAGCCGCAGCACCAGAACCGTTTGGGCGAGCAGCACCAGAGCGGGCGCCGCCACCAGCAGCGGGTCGACGCCGAGGACCCCCGCGCGGTCGGTGGTGACAGCACCGGTGCGCTGGCTTCCGAGCAGCCAGAAAGCGACACCGGCCACGGCCAGCAACCCGACATCCGCCCCGGCGCGCAGCGGTGCGGGCAGCGCCCCCGCCCGCACCGCTGCGGTGCCCGTGAAGGACGCCCGCCACGCGGGGACGGCCACCGCCAGCGCACACATCGCAGCCACGCCCGCGGCGACCGACCACACCTCGGGCCGGCCCCAGACCGGAACGTCGACGCGCACCCCGGTCCGGCCCAGCGCACCCTGCCCGACCAGCAGCCGCGTCAACGGCCCCGACAACAGCGGCGCCACGACCACCGCCGGCCCGGAGATCAGCAAGGCCTCCAGCGCGGCCAGGCCCGCCAGCCGTGCCCGGGTCGCACCGCGCGCACGCAGCAACCGGGTCTCTGCCATGCGCTCGGAGCTGAGCAACCGCGCGACGAGCAACAGGGCACAGGCGGCGAGCAGTCCGAGCTGTCCAGCGACGATCAGCATGCTGGAACGCGTGACGAGCAGGGAGCGTTCGATGCGGTCCAGCACCTCGGGCAACGCGGTGGCCGCTACGGTCGCACCGCTGAGCGCGGGCCGCTCGCGCAGCTCCGCGTTCCCCGAGACGGCAGCCTCGCGCAGCGCGTCGATCCGCTCCGTCGTCAGCGAGGAGTAGTCGGCCGACGCCAGCCAGCCCGACGCGCCGACGCTCACCCGCCCCGACGCCGGCACGCCCGCAGCGGTGAGCAGGGGACCGTACGTCGTGAAACTCGACGCCTGCACGCCGCGACCGCCCAGGTCGTCCAACCGCCAGTAGGGTGCCCGGACGTCCACCGGCCGGTACACGCCGGTGATCAGCACCCGCACCGCCGGGCCGTGCAACCGGTCGGTGACGGTCAGCCGGGCGCCGGGGGCCACCCCGAGCTGCTGGGCGGCGGTCTGCGGCAGTGCGGCCTCGATGGACCCTCCGGTCACCGCCTCACGGGGGAGCCGCCCTGCGACGGTCCGCACCTGAGTGCGATCCAGGGCCGCGAAGTGCGTGAGGTCCGGGTTCCCGTCCCGCGTGGAGGCCGGCCGCAGCGCGAGCGGCAGGGCGTAGGGGCCGGAACGCAGCAGGGTCCGCACCCGCACGGGCAGCCCGGCGAAGATGGTGCGGGCCCCCGCCCGCACGGTTTCGTCGGCCGCCTGCCGCTCGTCGGCCGGCACGTGGCCCTTGACCACCAAAGCGGCCTCGGCAGCGGTGCTCTGCTCGACGAGCGACCGCCGCAACGCCGCATCGCCTATCGCGCCCGAGTAGGCGGTGAGCGCGGCCAGCACGGTCGTCGTCAGCAGCACGGTCAGCAGTGCGGCACCGAGAAGCGCGCGGTACACCCACGCCCGCAGCGCAATGAACCGCAACACGCCCGCCGGCACCCCTCGTTCCCCCACCAAGCCCCCCGATTCCAACCACACGGACCGGAACGCGATGCGGCGTCGGCACCGTGCAGGTGCAAGAGGGAATTGTAGGACTGACTTTGGTCGCCTTGTGATCGGATGCCGGCGGGTCTTGATGGTTGTGTCCGTCCGGACAGGCCCGGTACAGATGGCCAGCCCGGAACGGCGCGGGGCCGGAGTCCGTTGAGCTCCACTGGACACCTGACGGACACGCGACATGGCGGTACGGCCCCGAACGGGTCCGCGGGGTCCGGCACATCGTGTGGATGCGCATCGGCACCCACGGCGTCCTCACCGGCCCCTGATCCGGGGACCGGGAATGGAAGACGCCGCCGACAGACTCGTTCGAAGCCACCAGTGACGCGGCCGAGGTCACTTCGCCGACTCCCGTCACCCCCGCGTCAGGGGCGGGTTCAGCGAGTCGAACGCTGGATCAGCTCGTACTGGGCGGAGGTGGACTCTCCTGTGATCAGTCCATAGGAGCCGACGGACCAGAACTGTCCGGTGCGGCCGGTGGGCGCGAGGGCCTCGATGTCGTACGCCTGGGTTTGGCCGCCGGGGACGGCGTCACCCTCTACGGAGGTCCAGATGCCGTTCCGCAGGCGCCAGTAGAGGGCGGTGCCCTCGTAGCCGTAGCGGTCACCCGAGACCCAGACGGTGCCCTTGCCGTCGCCGGTGACGGCACTGGCCCACAGCCCCTCGACCGGCCCGGTGACGTCGCGCCAGGTGCGGCCGTTCCAGTGCAGCACCTTGGTCTGCTGCTGTTCGTCCTCGACGTACGGGGTGAGAGCTGTGACCCAGGCACTGCGGGCGGACTCCTGGTACACGGCCGTGATCGTGAGATCGCTGCCGGCCGGCGCGGTCTCGGTCCACGAACGGCCGTCCCAGTGCAGGAGCACGGATCGGCCCGGCTGGCCGGCATACGCGAACTGCCCGACCGCCCAGGCATCGTGGGCGGTCCGCGCTTCGATGGCACTGATGAAGACGCCCTTGGGGAGGGGTGTGCTCTGCCAGACGCCGTGGGCGTAGGAGTTGATCGCGGTGTCGCTCACCAGCCAGGTTCTGCCGGGGACGGCGGCGAGCTTCGCGAAGCCGTACCCCTTCTCCTCAGGCAGTGGCACCTGCGTCCACCGCCTGCCGTCGTAATGGCCCAGGGTCTCGCCTACCTGGTCCCAGCCGTACGCCCAGACGTCGTGCGCAGACGCCCCGTCCACGGCGTGCCACACGCCGGTCTCCGGCACGGCGGGGGTGGACTGCTGCTGCCAGGTCCTGCCGTTCCAGCGCAGGATGACGCGGTGGCTGATGCCATCGACGTACTGGGCTCCCACCGCCCAGGCGGCGTTCGGACCGACCGACGCGATGTCGAAGAGCGCGGAGTTGTCCGTGAGCGTCCCCGCCAGAGAGGTGCGCCAGGCCGGGGCCTGGCCCGGGGCCGACGCGGCGGAAGGCGCACCGTCCGCCGCTGAGACTGCGGCTGGGGTGACGGTCACGCCGGCCGCCGTGAGCGCCGTGATGATCGCGATCTTGAGGTACATGCCTGTCTTCATGACTGCTCCCCGTTGTCTGCGGGCGTGGTGCGTGGGTCCTGCACGTTCGCCCCCCGTAATCGCCTGCTCACTCCTGAGACCGTTCGCCCCGCCGGATGGTTGTGCCAGCAGCAGCGCGGAGCACGGGCAGTGGCCTGGGACCGTATTCCCTCTCCGCCTCAAGGCGCACTCGGCCCGGAACCGCCATGACGGTCAACTCCCCGTCAGCGAAACCCGGCTGGGCGGCAGAGACCGGCCGGGGCCGAACACGGCGGCGTGCGGACGGCAGTCGCCTCTCGGTGGCTCTCTCCAGGGCTCGTTGCGCGGCTCGTCGTTGCGGGTCTTTTTGCGGGGCTCACTGTCGCAGCGCCGTCCGACCGGGGCGGCGGGGTCGTCGGGAGGGGCGGTGGTCATCGCGGCCTCGGAATTCTCCGGCGGTACGCGGTCGGAAGCATGGGCCTCTCCAGGCGGCATGGGTGTCCGCGCCGACAGTCTGGGCATCAGTGGTTCCCGCGCAGTGGCCCGTGGATGCGTTGACACCGGCCGGCTGCGGCGGGCACTGGTGAAGTGCCCGCTGACGCGGGCTGCCGGCGGCCGACCGGTCCTGGCCGTCGACGTCACCTGCCGGCCGCGGCCCGAGGCCCACACCTCACCGCGGCGGATCCTGTGTCACACCTACGGCCGGGGCAAGGAGCAGCGCACCCCCCTCCCGGGCCCGCTTTGCTCGATCATCTCCGCGTGCAACTGTTTTTGCAGACGCCTCGCGCGGCAACCCGACATCGCCAAGCCCGTATGGCTTGTTGCTCCCTGACAGACTGACGGCTCCCGTCCTGCTAACAGGGGGGAGCCGTCCAGTGTGTCGCGCGCATATTGCCCTCAGCGGGTCAGGCGTGACGGCGCGAATGCCGGTTACCGGTGACGAGGCGGTAAAGGGCGAGCAGGATGAAGGAGCCGGCGATCGCGGCGATCCAGGTCGAGAGGTCGAAGAACCCGTCGATGGAGTCGACCCCGAAGATCACCTTGCCGAGCCAGCCGCCGAGCAGACCGCCGGCGATGCCGATGAGCATGGTGATGATGATGCCGCCGGGGTCCTTGCCCGGCATCAGGGCCTTGGCGATGACGCCGGCCAGCAGGCCGATGATGATCCACGCGATAATGCCCATCATTTCCTCCCTCAATAAAGAATGTGTCAGCTCATCGTCTGCACCAATTTCTGCCGAACAAACGTGTTCTTTTGATTTAGGCACGAGGGCGGTTCGCCCGACCCGTGCGGCCGGTGCGTAGCCGGCTCGTTGCAGGGCGCGCGTCTCCTCGGCGCCCTTGTCGCGGTGACGTGTCCGATGCCCGATGGGCGTTGATCGAACCGGTTTTCGCCACCTGACGAGCCGGACTCCTGGCAACGGTCGGCCGCAGGGCTTCCCGCCCCCTCGCCCGCCCTCAGCTCCCACGGCGCGCGGAGCGCCGGCCCGGACGGTTCGTCGGGCACGGGTGCAACGACGCTCACTGCCGGAGTGCGGGGCATCTCTCCGTTTGGTGGGACGGCGATCGCCACTGGCAGCACGGTGTCGACCGTCCTCGGGTACACGTTGGCCGGCTCCTTCTCCCCCCGCCGTGACCGCCGCGGTGACCGCAGCCCAAGGCGGCTGGTTCCCGTGCGAGCCCCGAACTGGCCGTCATCGCTGACGATGGCGTCGTCCCGGTGGTCCGGAAGGCGTGGGAAGCCGCCCGAAGCGACTTGGGTTCCCGCACTCTCAGGCGTTGGCCTGACGACGCCGGACCATCCTCCGCGGAGCGGCGTGGTGCACGGGGCGACCCACGCGGCCGGCCTGCTGACGCCAGAGCCACAGGGACGTCACGGACAACAGACCGGTGAAGACCACCAGGAAGACCACCGACACCCACATCTGCCGGCTTCCGGGGTCGTCCCGTCCCACCAGTGCGGCCGACACTGCCCACAAGAGGGAACCTCCGGCGTAAAAAAGGCGGATTCGGCGCAGTTGTCGCAGGGCTCGTACGGGCTCAGCGTGATCAGATTGCGGTGCCATGCCGACGCAGGTACCCCGATACGCACCCTCTACGAGGTTCCGGCGAAAACTCCCTGGAGCGGTGCCAGGCTGTGAACGGGATGGCCCCATCCTTCGGGGCGGGTCGGACGCGCAGGTCGGACACCGTGTCATACGTGTCATGCCTGGTCCCGACGAACCGCTGTGCCACAGGACTCTTCAGTGCAGCGGCGGACAGTGTCGCTGCTGGGTGCGTCGGACAGGGCGATGCGGGCCGTGACGCGTTTGCCGACCGGTTCCTGCTCGGTGAAGAGGTCCTCGGTGACGGCCTTGACGATCTCCAGTCCGTGCTGGCCGATCCTGTCGGGATCGGCGGCCAGGGCAGCGGGCACGCTGGGGTCGCTGTCCCACACGACGACGTCCACGGCGTGGGCGTCGATGCGCAGTTCCATCAGGACGGGGCCGGGGGCGTACTTGAGGGCGTTGGTGACCAGCTCACTGACCACGAGCTGGGTGAGGTCCCTCGCGCGTTCGGATACCGGCAGGTGATGGTCCGTGCGGGCCTCGTCCAGTAAGGCGACGGCGTGGTGGCGGGCGTCGGCGATACAGCCGTCGTCTCCGTCCAGGGCGTAGCCGGCGCGCATCAGATGCTCATCGTCCGGCCGGGTACAGCCGTCACCGTCGGCATGGGATCCCACCTGTCGCCCTCACTCCCCCGGTCCTGGGCGTACTGCTGCTGCTCGTCGTGACGCTGGTGGAGCGCCGCGTCCTCCACTGGCACGACAGCGCGCGCAACTGACCCGCCCTCACGTCTCTGTCTCCGGTGGCCCGCGATGGCGGGGCGCTCGGCGGTGGGTGACTCCAAACTGGCGATGGCCGCCGGGGAAAGGGGCCTGGCAAGGTGCGCCAACGGCGCGGTTCAGGTCATGGGCTCGACCTCGTCGACTGCGAGTCCCGGCCGCATCCGGCCACCCGCCCGACCCTCATCAACGCCGGCAGGTCGGAAGACGCCCGGCGCTTCCAGGCCAGGTACGCCGACGGCGCCTTCCTCTCCGCCGAGAGCCTCGACGAGATGCGGATGCTCTCGGCGGACGTCCACGACCGGGCGAAGGCCCACGGCCGCGTCTGCAGGACCTACTCGATGCTCACCGTCGTCCAGGACGAAACCGACGAGCTGGCCGCCGAGAAGGTGAAGGAGTGGGGCGCGGGCCTCGACCGCGAGGCGCTCGCCCACATGCGCCGCACCTGGGGCATACCCGAGGACCAGGCCCGCGCGTGGGCGGACGGCGCCGACGGCGAGGCCGCCTTCCAGACCCCGTACGTCGCCGGATCGGCGCGGACGGTCACCGACCACATCGAGTACATCGTGCGCGAAGCCGACCTCGACGGACTCATGCTGATCTGCCCCGAGTACGACGAGGACATGCTGCTGTTCGGCGAGACCGTACTGCGCGCCCGCGACGAGGTGGCTGCCTGATGTCAGCCCTGCGCGACACTCAACTCGCCCACCTCACCCGACCCGGCAGCAGGCCCGCGCTGGTCGTGGTCGACGTGCAGCGCGACTTCGCCGACCCCGAACGCCTGGCGGAATACGGGCTGACCGATGCCGCACTGGCGGCGCTCGATCACGCGGTGAGCCGCGTCGGCGACCTCGTCGACGTAGCACGCGCGGCCGAAGTGCCAGTCCCTCTGGGTCGAGTTGGGCAGCGACCCCGCCCGTCCGTGGCGGGCCGGCAACTGGCTGCGCGGCGGCGACTACGACGTCCCCATGGGGTCGGCCGAACCGTGCGTCCCCGATACACCCGGGGCCGAGTGGTACCGGGTGCGGCCCGCCGAAGACGAACCGCGCGTCGTCAAGCGCGGTTACAGCGGCTTCCTCGGCACCGGTCTCGCCGCGCGGCTCCACGAAGCCGGCTGCGACTGGCTCGGCGTCGCGGGCCTGACGAGCGAGTGCTGCGTCCACGCGACCGCCCAGGACGCCATGCAACTCGACTGGCCCGTCGTCGTCCCCCGGGATGCCACGGCCGCCTACGACCTCGGCGTCAACGCCGCCGCCCTCGTCCAGCTGGGACTCAACGTGGCCGTGCTCAGCGACGCCGACGAGGTCATGGAGATGTGGAAGAAGGCAGCGCGGTGACCGGCATGCACATCGGCTACGACCTCTCCTTCACCCACACCGAGGGTGCGTGGGCCCGGCCGTGCTCCTGGGTCAGGCACGACTTCCCTGACGTACGCATGTACATGGATCTGGCCCGGACGGCCGAGCGCGCAGGCGTGGGCCTGCTGTTCTTCGGCGACGGAAGCGGCATCCCCAGCACCTGGCGGGGAACCATCGAACCGGCCGTGGAGTGGGGTGTCCAATGGCCGCGTCACGACATGTCACCGGTCATCGCGGCGATGTCCACCGTGACCGAGAGGATCGGTTTCGGGCTGACCTACTCCTCGACGTTCATGCACCCCTTCTACGTCGCCCGGCTGCTGAACTCGCTCGACCACATGACGAGCGGACGCATCGCCTTCAACGTGGTCGCCTCGACGCGCGGTGCGGACGCGGCGAACTACGGGTTCAACGAGCTGATGGAGGAGTTCGTCAAGGTCGGCCGGGCGCTGTGGGACTCGGTGACACCCGACGCCATCGTGCGCGACCGGAGCACAGGCCGGTTCGCCGACCCCGCGAAGGTGCACCCGATCGACCACCGGGGACGGTTCTTCACCGTCAAGGGCCCGCTGGCGTCCGTACCAGGTCCGCAGCACCACCCGCTCGTCGTCCAGGCCGGCAACTCGCCGCGAGGCATCACCGCTTCGGCACGGCTCGCCGATCTCGTCTTCGGCTTCTGCGGCGATCTCACGGCCCAGCAGCGCCACCGCGAACTGCTCGACGAGGCACTCCTCGCCGAGGGACGGGACGCCGCGCACGTGGGCATCCTCTGGGCCACGCAGGTGATCGTCGGTGGTACGACGGCCGAGGCACGGGCACAGCGGGACTCGGTGCACGACTTCTGGCACGAGGAAGCCGTCGCCACCTACCTGTCGCACAACGCCGGTTACGACTTCTCGACGCTGCCTAAGTCCTTCCGGCTGGCCGAGCTGCGCGACGAGATCGTCGCGGCCAAACGCGAGCCCGGCCGGTCTCATCGGCTCACTCGTCGGGGAGTTCGGCGAGGACCACACGATGAGCCGCGGTTTTTCTGGGTCAACGTCCCGGTCGGTATCGTCACGATGGCCGCCGTGCTCGCGTTCGTGCCCTCCCTCCCCCGTCACAAAGCTCGCATCCCGGTGTGGGCCATCTGCGCGAACGCGACCGGCGTCGGCGCCCTCGCGCTCGGCATCCAGGGCACGGATGCCGAGAGCGCCCACGTGCTGGGCCTGCCACGCTGGCTGCTCGCCGGCGTCGGAGCGCTGGTCGTCATGGCCGTGGTCTGGCTGCAGCGGCGCGACGGGCAGCGCGCGCTCGTGCCGGTCGCCCTGCTGTACAACCGCGGGTTCGTCACCGCCGCCTGGGGCGCCGCCGCAGCGGCCTTCTGCTCCGGCTCGGCGATGATCCCCCTGATGCTCTACCTCCAGCGGGAGCGCGGGCTGACTCCCGGCACGGCGGCTCTCACCCTCGTGCCGATGGGCGTGGTGTGCCTGCTCGGCGCACCGGTCTCGGCCCGGCTCAACAACGGAATCGGCTCGCGCGCGGTCGCCGTGACCGGCTCGTCCGCGCTCGTCCTGTCCATCGGAGCGTCGGCGCTGCTCGTCGCGGCCAACGCACCGGTCCCCGCTCTGACCACCGTCTTCGCGGTGTACGGGGTGGCCAATTCGTTCGTGTGGTCACCTCTGTCGATCGCGGCGATGACCGCGGTCGCTCCGGACGAGGCCGGGGCGGCGTCGGGAACCTTCAACGCCGTCAAACAACTCGGCGCGGTGCTGGGCAGCGCGGTCTGTGCCGTTCTCCTGGCCGGAACCGGCTACGCGGCCACCCTCGGCGGCCTCGCCGCAGTAGGACTGCTCTGTCTTCTCGCATCCGTCCTCCTGCGAGTCGACCGTCCCGGAGCCGAACCTCCCGCGGCGTCCGCCGCCACGCCCCATCTACCCACAGGAGTCGCCTGATGAAGGCCATCGCCGTCGTCGGAAACCCGAAGGCCGGCTCGCGCACCCGCGACGCCGCCGAACGCCTCGCCGCAGCCCTCGGGCTCGACTGCGAGGTCATCGAAATCACCTCCCTCGGGGCGGCCCTGCTCAGCTGGGGCGACCCGGACATCACCGCGGCCGTGCAGCAGGTCCAGTCCGCCGACATCGTGATCGCGGCATCCCCCACCTACAAGGGGACCTACACCGGCCTGCTCAAGCTGTTCCTCGACCAGTTCCCCACGGCGACCGGTCTCGCCGGCCAGGTCGCGCTGCCCCTCATGCTCGGTGCCGGACCGGCGCACGCGCTCGCCCCCGAACTCACCCTCAAACCCGTGCTCGTGGAACTCGGTGCGACATGTCCCGCACAGGGCTTCTACCAGCTCGACTCCACCTACAGGACGGATGACTCACTCGCCCGCTGGGCCGCACAGTGGGGTCCGATCGTGCTCGACGCCGCCAGGACGGGAGCAGACCGTTGACCGCGCTGAAGGGTTTCACCTCGGATCACGCCGAGGTCAAGAGAGCGTTCGCCGGATTCCCCTCCGGAGTCGCGGCCGTTTCGGCACGCGTCCACGGCGAACCCACCGTCATCATCGTTTCGTCGTTCACCGTCGGAGTCTCGCTCAACCCGCCCATGGTCTCCTTCGCCGTGCAGCACACGTCGACGACCTGGCCGGTGCTGTCCCGCGCGCACACGATCGGGGTCTCCGTCCTCGGAGAGGAGCACAGCGACAAGACCCGGCAACTCGCGGCCCCCAGCAAGGAGGGCCGGTTCGCCGGGGTCGAAACGGTCCAGGCGGAATCCGGCGCGATCTTCCTTCAGGGCGCGCCGGTCTGGCTGGAGTGCACCATCGAGCACCGCTATCCGGCCGGCGACCCCGACATCATCGTGCTGCGCGTGCTCACCATGCTGACGGACGACGACCACAATCCGCTCGTCTGGCACCGACAGGCGCTGAAGATGCTGGACAGCTGAGACTCGTGCCGGTTCGAAACCGCAGGCCGAGAGTCGCGTAGCTGCGCCGACCCGGGGCATGGCAGGGCGGTCGGGCAGAAGTTCACCGTCACCGGGCCGTCGCCTTGCCCTGCCCCAGTCCCTGCCCGAACGGACGACCATGTCGCCCACATCGTCCTGGACGCCATCCGGCACGCACAGGAGTAGCCCGGCGCCGTCGCGACAGCGGCAGAACGGCGCCGGGCTGCACGTTTCCCGTCGCTCAGGGAGAGACCGGAGACAGCGCGGGCCAGGCCGTGCGGCCCGTCGGCGCCGCGTCAAGTGTTGGCAATGATTTCCATATCGATCGGAATCGGCCATGTTCTTGACATTCATTTCCATCTACCGTGGCGCATGCCGGTCCGCCGCGTGCCGACCAGGCTCCTGTGAACGTCTCTCTGAACCCCCCTGTCGTGGAGGATCCATGTTCCCGTCCCAGTCCCGGCGCCTCGCCCTGATCACCGGCGCCTCGCTGGCCCTCCTGGCGGGGTGCGGCAGTCCGTCGGGTTCCGGCGGTGACGGAAGCGGTGCGCAGGAACCGGCCGCCTCGTCGAGGGTCGCCGTGGTCGCCTCCACCAACGTCTACGGCGACATCGTCGAGCAGATAGGCGGCGCGAGGGTCGACGTCACGTCGATCATCAGCGACCCCGACCAGGACCCGCACTCCTACGAGGCCGACACCCAGAACCAGCTGGCGCTGTCGAAGGCGAAGGTCGTCGTCGAGAACGGCGGCGGCTACGACGACTTCGTCGACCGGATGCTGAAGAGCGGCGGCTCCTCCGCCGAGGTCATCAACGCCGTCAAGGTCTCCGGGAAGACCGCCCCGCAGGGCGGGGAGCTCAACGAGCACGTCTGGTACGACTTCCCGACCGTCGCGAAGATCGCCGACCGCGTCGCCGCCGCCCTGGGCAAGGCCGATGCCGGCGACGCCGCCCTCTTCACCCGGAACGCCGATGCCTTCAAGACGAAGCTGACGGCGCTGGAGACGAAGGAAGCCCTGATCAAGGAGGAGCACGCCGGCGAGGGCATCGCCATCACCGAGCCCGTGCCGCTGTACATGACCGCCGCGAGCGGTCTGGTGAACAAGACGCCCTCGGCGTTCAGTGAGGCCATCGAGGAGGGCGACGACGTCTCCCCCAGGGTCCTTCAGGACACGCTGGCGGTGTTCAGCGACAGGCAGGTCGCGGCGCTGGTCTACAACGAGCAGACCTCCGGCCCGCAGACCGAGAAGTCCAAGGCCGCGGCCAAGGCGGCCGGCATCCCCGTCGTACCGGTGACCGAGACCCTGCCCGCCGGCAACGACTACCTCGGCTGGATGACCTCCAACGTCGACGCGCTCGCGAGCGCGCTCGCCAAGTGAGGCAGTCCGCCCCGTCCGCCGTGCCCCGGCCCCGCCAGGATGAGGGGCCCGCCGGGGGCGGCGACTCCGGTGCGGTGGTCAGTCTGCGCGGTGCCGAACTGTCGTACGGCGCCCGAGTGGTGTGGCAGAGCCTCGATCTGGACGTACGACCGGGGGAGTTCCTGGCCGTGCTCGGACCGAACGGATCGGGCAAGACCAGTTTCGTACGGGCCCTGCTGGGCCGGCAGCCCCTGTCCGCCGGCACCCTGACCGTCCTCGGCGGCCCCGCGCGTGAGGCCGGGCGTCATCTCGGATACGTCCCGCAGCAGGCGGAACTGTCCGCGCAGGCGATGCTGCGCGCCCGCGATCTGGTGCGCTTCGGCATCGACGGGCACCGCTTCGGACCCCGGCTGCGCACGGGCGCCGTCCGCCGCCGGGTGGACGAGATCCTCGCCGCGGTCGGAGCCTCGGCCTACGCCGATGTCCCCCTCGGCCTGCTGTCCGGCGGCGAACGGCAGCGTGTCCGTATCGGGCAGGCCCTGGCGACCGACCCGCGCATCCTGCTCTGCGACGAGCCGCTGCTCTCCCTCGACCTCAACCACCAGCGGGCCGTCACCGAACTCGTGGACGCCCGCCGCCGGTCCCACGGCACCTCCGTGGTCTTCGTGACCCACGAGATCAACCCGGTGCTCGGCCTGGTCGACCGCGTGCTGTACCTGGCTCCGGGTCGTCACCGCATCGGGACACCGGAGGACGTGCTGACCTCGCACTCCCTGTCGCGGCTGTACGGCACACGGGTCGACGTCGTCCGTGTCCAGGGGCGGGTCGTGGTCGTCGGCGCCCCCGACGGACCGGCCGCACCACCGCATCACGCCCCCGAGTCCGCCCCTCGGACCGCCTTTGAGACCGCCCTTGAGACCGAGGAAGTACACCGATGACGCTCGCCGAGGGGGTCTGGCACCAGATCTTCAGCTTCGAGAACTACGGCGAACTCCTGGCGCTGGTCCGCAACTCCCTCATCGCGGGTGCCGCCCTCGGCCTCGTCGGCGGTCTGGCGGGGGTCTTCGTCATCATGCGCGACCTGCCCTTCGCGGTGCACGGCATCAGCGAGCTGTCCTTCGCGGGTGCGTCGGCGGCGCTGCTGCTGGGGGCGAACATCGTGGCGGGCTCGATCGTCGGCTCGCTCCTCGCGGCCGGCGCGATCGGTGTCCTGGGTGCGCGGGCCCGCGACCGCAACTCGGCGATCGGCATCCTCATGCCGTTCGGTCTCGGGCTCGGCGTGCTCTTCCTCGCTCTCTACAAGGGCCGGGCAGCCAACAAGTTCGGCCTGCTCACCGGGCAGATCGTCGCCGTGGACACCCCGCAGACGACCTGGCTGCTGGGCACCTCCGTCCTGGTTCTGGCCGTCCTGGCCGTCATCTGGCGGCCGTTGGCCTTCGCCAGCGCGGACCCGGACGTCGCCGCGGCCCGTGGCGTGCCGGTGCGCGGACTGTCCTTCGCCTTCATGATCGTGCTCGGTCTCGCCGTGGCCCTGTCGGTCCAGGTCGTCGGTGCGCTGCTGGTCCTCACGCTCGTCGTCACTCCGGCTGCGGCTGCCGCCCGCGTCACCGCCTCCCCGGTGCTGCTGCCGCTGCTCAGCGTGGCCTTCGCCGTGCTCTCCATCGAGGGCGGCATCCTGCTCGCCCTGGGCAGCTCCATCCCCATCAGCCCGTACGTCACGACGATCTCGTTCACGATCTACGCCCTCTGCCGTGTGGCGGGCACCTACCGCACCCGGCGACGGGGCGACCGGAGGACAGTCCCGCAGCCCGCCTGAGACCGAACGCCCTGACGTGGCCCGTCTCACAGGGGACCTTGTCACTCACGGACGAACCGCGGTCCCGCAGGACTCATTTCCCGCACACAGAACGGTGATGGACCCGGTCCGCTCCTCCGGCGCTGCCATATTCGAAAGCCACTTCGGAGGTGGCTGTGACGCTAGAGGCGACAACATCCTGGGCAGCGCACCTGCCCGACCGCACCGCCGACCGCCTCACCGTACTGGAGAGCCGTCGGACGCGGGCCCTGGCAGAGGGCGGGCAGAGAAGACGCGGGGAGTTCGGCGCCCGGGAGCGGATCGACCTGCTGCTGGACGAGGGCTCGTTCACCGAGACCGGGATGTTCGTCCGGGCGCGGCACACCGGGGACGGGGCCCGTCGCCCGTACGGGGACGGGGTGATCACCGGGCACGGCATGGTCGACGGTCGTCCCGTCTGTGTGTTCGCCCAGGATTCCACGGTGTTCGGCGGGAGCATGGGCGAAGCCTTCGGGGAGAAGACGATCGCCCTGATGGACCTCGCCATGAAGACCGGCTGTCCGGTGATCGGTCTCAACGACGGCGGTGGCGCCCGCATCCAGGAAGGGGTCACCTCGCTCGCCCTCTACGCCGAACTGGTGCGCCGCAACGTGCAGGCGTCCGGGGTTATCCCCCAGCTCTCGGTCGTGCTGGGGCCGTGCGCCGGCGGAGCCGCCTACTCGCCGGCCATCACCGACTTCACCGTGATGGTGGACGGTGCCTCGCACATGTTCGTCACCGGGCCCGACGTCATCGAGACGGTCACCGGCGAGCGCACCAGCGCCGAGGAGTTGGGCGGCGCCCGCACCAGCAACTCCGTCAACGGCAACGCGCACTTCCTCGCCGCCGACGAGGTGGAGGCCCTCGACACCGTACGGGACCTGCTGTCGTACCTGCCCGCCAACAACCTGGAGCGCCCCCCGCAGTACGCGCCCGCGGAGCCGCCGGCCGGGGTGTGTCTCGACGAGGTCGTGCCGGACCGGCTCGGGCAGGCCTACGACATGCGGGACATCCTGCGCGCGGTCGTCGACGGGGGTGAACTGCTGGAGGTCCAGGAGCTGTTCGCGCCCAACATCATCTGCGCGCTGGCCCTCGTCGAGGGCGGTCCCGTCGGGGTCGTCGCCAACCAGCCGCTGCGCAGCGCGGGTGTCCTGGACATCGACGCCTCCGAGAAGGCCGCGCGCTTCGTGCGGTTCTGCGACGCGTTCGGCATCCCGCTGCTGACCTTCGCCGACGTTCCGGGCTATCTGTCCGGCGTCCGTCAGGAGCAGGCCGGGATCATCCGGCGCGGCGCCAAACTGCTGTACGCGTACGCCGAGGCGACCGTGCCCAAGGTCACGGTGGTGGTGCGCAAGGCGTACGGCGGCGGGTACGCGGTGATGGGCTCCAAGCATCTGGGCGCCGACATCAACCTCGCCTGGCCCACCGCCCGGATCGCCGTCATGGGCGCCGAGGGCGCGGTAGGGGTCCTGCACCGGCGTGAACTGGCCGCCTCCGACGACCCGGAGGCGCTGCGGGCCCGTCTCGTCGCCGCGTACGAGAGCACACACGGGACTCCCTACCTGGCGGCCGAACGCGGGTACGTCGACGCCGTCATCGCCCCGCGCGACACCCGTACCCACATCGTCCGTGCCTTGCGCGCACTGCGCGGCAAGCGTGCCCCGACGCCGACGCGCAGGCACGGCAACATCCCCCTCTGAGCTGCCCGATCCCACTGAGCCGTCCGAGCCGTTTGAGTACCGGCGTTCCCGCGATGTGAGGAGCCATGCCCGATGGACATCCGCCGCCCCCCGCTCGCCCCCGCCCACCGGAGTCTGCCGGAGTACGTACGGCACTGGGCCGAAACCATTCCCGACCGGCGGGCGTTCACCTTCGTCGACCATCCCGCCCCGCACTCGCGCGGCGTCCACCGCACCCTGACCTGGCGCCAACTGGACCTGCGGGTAAGGGCGCTGGCCGCCCGCCTGGCCGATGAGGCCGAGCCCGGAACGCGGGTCGCGCTGCTGTGCCCACAGGGTACGGACTACGTCACCGCCTTTCTGGCGGCGCTCACGGCCGGACTGGTCGCCGTACCCCTGTATCCCCCCGGTCTGCCCGGGCACGGCAACCGGCTGGAGGCGGTGCTGGACGACGCACGCCCGGCGGTGGTTCTGACGACCAGCCACATTCACGATGACGTCCGGGACTTCTGTGCCGGTGGGCCGGTGCCGACAGTCGTCGTGGACCAAGTGCCAGCCGACGCAGGGGACTTCATGCCGGTCGCGCCGGACGACGACGCGGTCGCCTACCTCCAGTACACGTCCGGTTCGACCCGTTCCCCGGCGGGTGTGGAGATCACACACGGCAATGTCGTCGCCAACGCCCGTCAGGCACTGGCCGCCTACGGTGTGGACGACCGCCCGGCGACCTGTGTGGGCTGGCTGCCGCTTTACCACGACATGGGGCTCGTCCTGAGTGTGGCCGCCCCGGTCGTACGGGGGATGCTGTCGGTCCTCATGGATCCCGTCGCGTTCCTGCACGAACCGGCGCGCTGGCTGCGGCTGCTCGCGGCACACCCGCGCGCGCTCAGCGCGGCGCCCAACTTCGCCTACGACTACTGCGCTTCGGTCGTCACCGACGCCCAGAAGGCGGGGCTGCGGCTGGACGATGTCGCCGCGCTGCTCAACGGCAGCGAACCGGTCCGCCCCGGCACGGCCGACCGCTTCCACGCCGCCTTCGCCGCCCAGGGGCTGGCCCCGGACACCCACTGTCCGTCGTACGGGCTCGCCGAGGCCACCGTCTTCGTCAGCGCCGCACGGCCCGGGGAGCCGCTCCGCCGGTTCGCCCTCGACCGCGACGCCCTCGCCACCGGGAAGGCCCTGCCCGCGCAGGCCGACGATCCCACAGCCGTGACACTGGCCGGCTGCGGTACTCCGGCGGGCCAGCGGGTGCGTGTCGCCGACCCCGTGTCCCGCGTCCGCCTTTCCGAGGGGGAGGTCGGCGAGATCTGGGTGCAGGGGCCCAACGTGGGGCGCGGTTACCGGAATCGGGACCAGGAGACCCAACGCGTCTTCCGCGCCGAATTCGCCGACGACACGGCCGGGAACGGCCACTGGCTGCGCACCGGCGACCTGGGGACCGTCCTGGACGGGCAGTTGATCGTCACCGGACGGCTGAAGGACCTCATCGTCGTCGACGGCCGCAACCACTACCCGCAGGACGTGGAGGCCTCCGTCCAGGACGCGGACCCCGCCGTGCGACGCGACCGGCTGGCCGCGTTCGCCGTACCGGGTGACACGGGCGAGCGGGTGGTAGTCGTGGCCGAGCATGTACGGAGCACCAGTCTGGCGGAGATCGACGTACCGGGACTGGTCCGTGCCGTGCGCGCGGCCGTCTCGGGACGCCACGGGCTGCGGCTCGCCGACGTCGTCCTCGTGCCGCCGGGCACCGTGCCCCGTACGTCCAGCGGCAAGGTGGCACGGGCGCTGACCCGGCAACGCTATCTGGAAGGCGCCTTTGCGCCGGAGCCGTCGGAGCCGTCGGAGTCTGCGGAGTCTGCGGAGTCTGCGGAGCCGGGCGCATGAGGGGCGCGGACGAGCGCCGGTTGCGCGGGCTGGTCGCCGAGCGGGTGGCCGCGTGGAACGGTACGGCTGTCGAGGACGCGCCCATGGACCGGCCGCTGGCGGACCTCGGGATGTCGTCGCGGGACGCGGTCGTGCTGGCCGGAGAGCTCTCGCGGGCAACGGGCCGTGAACTGGCGGCGACCCTGTTGTGGGAGGCGCCCACCGGTGACGCCCTGGTGGCGCATCTGTGCCGTACGGAAACGGAGACGGGGACCGGGATCGCTCCGGTGGACAGACCAGCCCCTCCCCCGACGGCGGCCGACGAGCCCGTCGCGGTCATCGGGGTCGGCTGTCGGCTGCCCGGGAGTGTGCACGGGCCGCGCGACTACTGGCGACTGCTGACCCAGGGCGTCGACGCCGTCCGCCGGGTGCCCGAGGACCGGTGGCGCGACTTCGGCGCCTTTCCGCCCTCCGACGCGCCCCTGTACGGCGGATACCTCGACGACATCGCGGGCTTCGACGCGGACTTCTTCCGCATCACTCCGCGCGAGGCCGCGGTGATGGACCCGCAGCAGCGGATCCTCCTGGAGGTCGTCCACGAGACTCTCGACCATGCCGCCGTCCCGGCCGCCTCCCTCGCCGGCAGCGCCACCGGTGTCTTCGTCGGCGTCTCCGCCGCCGAGTACGGCTCGCTCACCGGCGCCGACCCGGCGGCCGTCGATCCCTGGGCGCCCGCGGGCGGGGCGCTGAGCGTGACGGCGGGACGGCTGTCGTACGTGCTGGACACCCGTGGCCCGAGCATGGCGGTCGACACCGCCTGTTCGTCCTCTCTGGTCGCCGTGCACCACGCCTGTGTCAGCCTGCGCGCCGGCGAGAGCGACACTGCGATCGCCGCCGGCGTCAACCTGCTGCTCTCGCCCACCGTCAGCGTGGCGTTCCGGCGGGCCGGGGCCCTCGCGCCGAACGGGCGGTGCAAGCCGTTCTCGGCGGCGGCCGACGGCATCGGACGCGGCGAGGGATGCGCGGCCGTGCTGCTGAAGCGGCTGTCCGACGCCGAGCGGGACGGCGACCGCGTTCTCGCCGTCATCCGCGCCACGACCGTCAACTCCGACGGCCGCTCCAACGGCCTCCTGGCCCCCAACCCCGTCGCTCAGCAAGCCTTGTTGGCCACCGCCTACGCCCGGGCAGGGCTCACCCCGGCGCACATCGACCATGTCGAGGCGCACGGCACCGGTACCCCGCTCGGCGACCCGATCGAGGCGGGCGCGCTGCGTGCCGTACTCGGTGCCGGCCGCGACTCCGACCAGCCGCTGCTGCTCGGCTCCGTCAAGGGCAACCTCGCCCATCTGGAGTCCGCCGCGGGCATCGCCGGGCTGGTGAAGACGGTCCTCGCACTGCACCACGACGTCATTCCGCCGTCCCTGCACTGCACGGACGGGAGCGCCCTGGACGACGTACGGCTGCGGGTGGTCACCGAGTGCGAGCCCTGGCCCCGCTACGGCGGTACGGCCACCGCCGGGGTGTCCGGGTTCGGGTTCGGCGGCACCAACGCCCATGCGGTACTGGAGGAATGGCGGCCCGACGTCTTCGCGCCGCCCCGGGAGGAGGAGCCGGTCACCCGCCTCCACCTCCTCTCCGACGTCGACGCCGTCCGCCTCCGGGACACCGCGGCCCGGATCGCCGACTGGCTCGGTACGCCCGAGGGTAGCGCCGCGCACCCTGCCGACGTGGCGCGCACGCTCGCCGGGCGCGCCGGGCGAGGGGCTGTGCGCGCAGCGGTCGTCGCCCGAGACCGTGCCGAACTCGCCGACGGACTGGGCGCGTTGGCGCAGGAGCGCCCGCACGCGCGGGTCATCACGGGTGAGCGGGATCTGGTCGGGCGTGGTCCGGTGTGGGTGTTCTCCGGGTACGGCAGTCAGTGGGCCGGGATGGGGCGCAGACTACTGGCCGAGGAGCCCGTGTTCGCCGCCGCCGTGGAGAAGCTCGACGCTCAGATCGCCCCGGAGTGCGGGCTGTCCCTGTTCGAGCACCTGGCGTACGGCGGCGATCTCGAACGTCTGGAGGTCGCCCAACCCGTCCTGTTCGGGCTTCAGTTGGCGCTTGCCGAGCTGTGGCGCTCCTACGGTGCCGAACCGGTCGCCGTCATCGGTCATTCGGTGGGCGAGGTGGCCGCCGCGGTGTGCGCGGGCGTGCTGGATGTGTCGGAGGCAGCCCGGGTGGTGGCCGTACGGGCCCGGCTGCTCAGCGGTCTGCGCGGCGGCGCCATGGCTGTCGTCGACCTCGACGACGGCGAACTCGACGTCCTGGAAAGGGACTTCCCCGGTGTCTGCGTCGCCGTGCACTCCTCGCCCGGGCAGAAGGTCGTCACCGGGGAGGAACCGGCCGTGGCCCGGTTGGTGCGGCGGCTGGAACAGCAGGGGCGGACTGTTCGCTCCCTGCATGTCGTGGGTGCCGGGCACTCGCCCCAAGTCGAGCCGCTGCTCGCTGAGTTGACCGACGCGCTGGCCGACATCCGGGGAGGTCTGCCCCGGCTCCCCGTCTACTCCACCGTCCTGGACGACCCGCGCGGCGACTCCCTCTTCGACGCCGCCCACTGGGCCGCGAACCTGCGGCGGCCCGTACGCCTGGACCGGGCCGTCGCGGCGGCCGCCGCCGACGGTCACACCGCCTTCGTCGAGATCTCGCCCCATCCGGTCCTCACCCGGGCCGTCACCGACACCGCGCCCGGCGTGCTCGCCATCGGCACACTGCGCCGCGACGCCGACGGTTCCGCCGAGTTCCTGGCCCAGGTCGGCGCCCTGTACTGCGCGGGCGGGCGCCTGCCGCTGCCACCGGGGCATGTCATCGACCTGCCCGCGCCACGGTGGCGGCACGTCCGGCACTGGTGGACGGACGGGCGTGCGACAGCAGCACCGGAAGCGGCACCCAGGAAGGCCTACGCACCGGACACATCCGTCGCCGGCCGGCTGCGTCACCACATCTCCACCGTCACCGGCCATCCTGCGGCCCGCATCGCACCCTCCACCGCACTGGCCGACCTGGGCCTGGACTCCCTGATGGCCGTCCGGATCCGCACCGCCCTGGAAGGCGAGTTCGGGATCGAGCTGCCGCTGCGCGAACTGCTCGGCGCCACCACCGTCCAGGCGGTGGCCGACCACCTCCAGCGGTCGCTCCCCGCAGACGGGCCGGCCTCGCCCCTGCGCACCCTGCGCGCCACCGGGTCCCGGGCCCCGCTCTTCCTCGTCCACGCCGCCGGCGGCACGACGGACGTCTACCGGACGCTCGTCGAACGGCTCGGCGAGGAGCGCCCGGTGTACGGACTGGAACGACTCGCGGATGTCCCCACGGTGACGGAGAAGGCGCGCCGCTACGCCGAGGTCATCACTGCCGCACACCCCAACGGGCCGTATCTGCTGGGTGGTTGGTCCTTCGGCGGCTTTGTCGCCCAGGAGACCGCACGGCAGCTCACCGCCGCCGGGCGGGACGTGGGGCTCGTGGCACTCATCGACTCCGTACGGCCACTCCCCCGGCCCGACCACTCCCCGGCCGACCACGTACGCGCCCACTTCACGGGCTTCGCCCGTCATGTCGCCGACGCGTACGGCGTCCAGCTGGAGCTTCCGTACGACAAGTTGCTGGCGATGGACGACGACGGCGAGCGCATCGACACCGTGCTGCGGGCCCTGCGCGAGGCCGCCGACATACCGCCCGCCGCACTGGAGCACCAGCGCTCCTCCTATCTGGACCTGCGGATCGGTGAGGCCCACCGGCCCGGGCCCTACGACGGACGGGTGGTCCTGTACCGGGCCACCGGGACCGCTCCGCACACCGTGCGCGACCCGGCGTACGAACGGGACGACGAGGCGCTCGGCTGGGACGAGGTGTGCCCCCAGCTGACGGTCCTACGGGTCGCGGGGCACCATCTGTCCCTGCTCGACCCGCCGTATGTCGACGAGATCGCCGCCCAGCTGCGGCGCGCACTGGACGAGCAGAGCCGCTGAACCGAACGACGAGGAGCACGTCATGGCCCATCCCAGTCCCGGAGTCTCCCGGCGCACCGTCACCAAGGCCGCGACGGCCGTCGGCCTGACCGCGCTGCTCGGCACCAGAGCCGCCACCGCCCAAGCCGTGACCCGGCTCTCTGCCCGCACCCTGGACGTCTCCGTGGCGTCCCCCGCCCTGGGCCGCAGCGCGCCGGTACGGCTCATCCTGCCGTCGGGATTCGCCACACAGACCGGGCGGACCTACCCCGTCCTCCATCTCCTGCACGGCGCCCACGACGACTACACCTCGTGGACGCGGGAGACGGACATCGAGGCCTTCACCGAGGGCCGGGACCTGATCGTGGCCATGCCGGACGCGGGGCCCACCGGCATTCCCAGCGCCTGGCGCGGCGGCCCGGACTACGAGACCTTCCAGCTCACGGAAGTGCCCGCGCTGCTCGCCCGCCAGTACCGGGCCTCCGGTGTCCGGGCCGTCGCCGGGGTCTCCACCGGCGGCTACGGCGCGATGGCGCACGCCGCACGTCATCCGGGCATGTTCGCGGCGGCTGCCTCGTACAGCGGCATCCTCGACACCATGGCACCCGGTGTGCCCCCGCTCATGGACGCCATCGTGGCCCGCGAGAACCTCGCGCCCCGCTCCCTCTGGGGCAGCCCCCTCCTCAACCTCCTCACCTGGCGCGACTTCAACCCGCGCTCCCGCGCCGAGGGGCTGCGCGGCACCCCTCTGTACGTCTCCAGCGGCAGCGGAGTCGTCGGCGGCAGCGGCGACTGGCTGCCCGAGGCGCTGGAGAGCGCCCTGTGGCTCTCCGCGCACGCCTTCACCGACACGCTCGCGCGGCTGCGCGTCCCGGTCACGACCCACTACTACACGGGAGGAGGACACAGCTGGGACTACTGGAAGAAGGAGTTCAGCGCGTCGTGGCCGATGCTCGCCGGTGCGCTGGGGGTGCCGGAGTGAGGCCGGTACCGTCGGGGCGCGGAACGGAGCGCCGGGGATATGCGTCCTACCCAGGACTTGTCCCCCATCCCACGGGCAACAGCCCGAGGGTGAGCCGCCTCCGGGTGGAAGGAGGGCCCTCCTTGGCCACCCCCGCATCGCACGGCGCCCCGGACGGCCCCGGAGCCGCCGCTGTGCCGCCCGAACTGGCCAAACTCCTGCGCGACCAGCTGGAGGCCGTCGCAGACGAGGTGGAGGAGGAGGTGCGCAGACAGGTCCCGGAGTACGCCGCCCGGTCGACCGACGGAACGAACCGCGCACACCTCAGATCGGGGGTCGTGCAGGCGCTCACCCTGTTCGTCGACCACATCGCCGATCCGCGCGGCCGGGGAGACTCGATCACCGCGATCTACCACGAGCTGGGGCGCGGTGAGGCGCTGGAGGGCCACAGCCTCGAAACGCTGCAGTCCGCGCTGCGGGTCGGGGGTCTGCACGCCTGGCGGCTGCTGGGCCGTACGACGGAGGAACTCGGGCTGGACTCCGCGGTCATGGCCGGGCTGGGCGAGCTGGCGTTCCGGACCGTGCACGAGGTCGCCGAGGCCGCGGCGGCGGGGTACGCGGAGGGACAACTGCGCAGCACCGACGAGCTGGAGCGGCGTCGGGGGCGGCTGCTCGGCCTGCTGCTGGGCGAGGGCCCGGTGTCCCCGGAGGCGGTGCGGGACCTGGCGCACGGCGCCCGGTGGACCGTACCGCCGTACGTCGCGGTTGTCGTCCTCGCGACCGCTGCTGACCAGCGGGAGGAGGAACGGCCGCTCGCGGCGGCGGGAGCGCTGGTGGACATGGAGTCCCGGCCGCCCCGGATGCTGGTGCCCGACCCGGACGGCTCGGGCGGCTTCGGAGGCAGGGCGTTCGCTCTCGCGCTGCGGGGGCGGCCGGCGGCGATCGGGCCGACGGTCCCGACGACCGAGGCCGCCAGGTCGCTGCGCTGGGCCACCCGGGCCCTCGGGCTGATGGGGCGCGGGATTCTGCCCCGGCAGGGGGTGGTGCGCTGCGCCGACCACCTGTCGACCCTGCTGCTGCACAGCGACGAACCCATGCTCGACCTGCTGCGGGTGCACGCCCTCGCCCCCCTCGACGCGGTGTCGGAGCAGCAGCGCGGCAGGCTGGCCCAGACGCTGCTCGCGTGGCTGCTCAGCGGCAGCAACGTGCCGGATGTCGCCGCCCGCCTCCACATCCACCCGCAGACGGTCCGCTACCGCCTGCGCCAGCTGGAGAAGCTCTTCGGCGAGGCCCTGCACGACCCCGGTAGCCGCCTGGATCTGATCCTGGCACTCACATCGGCACAAAAAAACGAGGAATTCCTGAATTCCCGTCCATAACCCTCGGTGCGTAAACGCGAATACGTTCGGGACGTCCTTTTCACAGGCGCTTGACCGCGCCCCACCCTCAAAGGATCCCCCATGCGTATCCGCTTGTGTCTCGCCGCGTTCGCACTCGTCGGCGGGGCCGGACTGACCACCCTCTCGGCGCCCGCCGCCACCGCCGCCGCACCCGTCGCCGCCTGTAGTGACATCGACGTCGTCGCAGCTCGCGGCACGTTCGAGCCGGGCACTCTCGGCCTGATCGTCGGCGACCCGGTGTTTTCCACTCTCCAGCGGAAACTGACGGGCAAAAGCCTGTCCAGCTACAAGGTGGACTACCCCGCGAACCTTTCCCTCACCTCGGCCGCACAGGGCAACTCGGATCTGGTGAACCACGTCAGGAGCCAGGCGTCCGCGTGCCCGAACCAGCGTTTCATTCTCGTCGGCTATTCGCAGGGCGCGAACGTCGTCGACAACTCCATCGGAATCAGCAGCGCCGGCGCGGTGGTCGGCAGCCCGATCGTGGCCACCATTCCCGCCGCCCTGGAGCCGAGGGTCGCCGCGGTACTGCTGTTCGGCAACCCGATCCGGGCCCTCGGCAAGAGCGTCACCGGCACCTACCAGAGCCGCACCATCGACTTCTGCGCCAAGGGCGACCCCATCTGCGAGAACGGCGGGGGTGACGTGCTGGCCCACCTCGGCTACACCGCGAACGCCGGCGCGGCGGCCGACTTCGCGGCGGGCAAGGTCTGAGCCGTCTGAGCCCGCAGTCGTACGGAACACGGGAAAGGGCCCGGGAGGAAAATCCTCCCGGGCCCTTCTTCCATGGGGGGAACTCCGGGGGAACTACCGGGGGTCTCGGGCGAACTCCGTGAGGCTCGTGGAGACGGGCTCCGGACGCCCGTTGTTCTGCGTGGGCGCCGCGGTCAGCACGTCGAGGTGCTGGTAGCCGTCGGCGACCACCGGATCGAGCTCGGCGGGGACGCGGCCCGCCATCAGTCCGTCGCCCGCGAGCACGGTGAGCGTCGGGTTGGCGGTGAGCCCCTCCGGGTGCACGACGAGCCGCTTCACCTGCGGAGAGGTGGCCAGCTGGAGGTCGGAGACGAGCTTGGTCGGGAAGTACTGCTCGGTGAAGTCGAGCGGCTGCTCGGCGAGGCTGCGGGCCAGTTCCTGGATGTCGGTGACCTCCTTGCCCGCGCCGGTGAAGGCCGTCCCGTCGGCCGACCGGTACTGGGGGTCGTCGGGATCGCCCACCCGGTCGTAGTTGCGCCAGGTGTAGAGCGGCCCGTGCGGCCGGTCCGGGATGGCCTTGTACGCGGTGCCGAACAGCCCCGGCTGCTCGGCACCGCCGTTGGCGACGGGGAAGCTCTTGTCCACGATCGGCCCGCCGTCGAAGAACCCCACGCTGCTCTGCAGGAACGCCAGCGGTACGGAGTTGTCGTCGAGCAGCGCGCCGAGCACCGCCTCGTTGGTGAGCCGAAAGTCCTTCACGGCCGGTGAGCCCGTGAGGAAGGCCGCGGCGTCCTTGGCGAACAGGAAGCGGTTCGTCGCCTCGATGTTGACGTTGGCGGGCAGATAGGACGGCAGGTCGGCCTCGCCGCCCGGGTCCTGTATCGCGCCGACTCCCGCGATGGCCAGCAGGGTCATCGTCTCGGCGTTGAGGAGGACCGGCGCGGACAGTGAGCGCGACAGCAGTCCGCTGTCGAGCCCGGCCTGGACGACGCCGTAACCGAGGCCGATGTCGGGCAGGTTGGTGTCGTCCGGGATACTGCCGCTCAGGTCGGCGAGCGAGGTGGAGACGGTGGTGTCGAGGGCGAAGTAGCCGGCGCACTGCCGGTGTCCGGCGTCGGCGGTGGTGGCGGGGTTGCCGTCGAAGTCGGCGACCGCGAAGTACCCGGTGATCACGCCCCCCAGGGAGTGCCCGCCGCACAGCACCTTCCGCTCGCGCAGCCCCTGGTCGGGCAACTCGGCGGTGAGCAGGTCGTACTGGTCACGGACGGTCTGCTGGATGCCGAGCCTGGCCATCCAGCCCAGCTTGTCGTTGCCGAGGAACCCGGCGAACGTACGCCCCTCGACCTGTTTGCCCCGGTAGTAGTAGTCGACGGCGGTGTGCTGGTCGCCGGAGTCGATACCGGTGTGGTCCTCCAGGCAGTTGGAGCGCCGGTCCAGGGCCCAGAACTCGATGTGCAGGCCCTGTTCGGCAGCGCTCGCCACGGTGTTGCGGGCGACGCTGTCGAACGCCCCGGCGCCCTCCAGAATGCCCGGCTGGGCGACGAGTATCCGGTCGGCGTCGGCCGATTCCGTGGGCCCGCCGGAGGAGCGGTAGCGCAGGTACGACAGCCAGTCGCACGCCGCCGGCCGTGCCCCGAAGGACGCCGGCAGCGGTGCCTTCACCCGGACCACCGTCTCGGTCACGCCGGCGACCGTGACCGGGCTCGACGACACCACGGGGGCCTCGGTGCGCACGTTCTCCCCATGCGCCTCCGGGGCCATCGCGGTGAGCGTCGCGGTGGTCAGCAGCACCGCGAGCGCGGTGCTGCCCACCCTCTTGACGGACGTCTCTCTGCTGCGACTCGTATGCATAGCCGGACCGTAGGACCGCCCGGACCACGCGATCAGGCGGTGCTCACAAGAACGCAGCTCCCCGTGGCACCTTTGTCATCAGGCACCAACCGCTCCTGCCGCCTACAGTCCGTCGTTCTTCATGGCGGCGACGATCCGGACATGGCGATCGGCCGCCGTGCCGGAGAACTCGTTCTCGTAGTTCAGGCCGTAGGGCCAGAAGTGTCCGCCACCGGTGGACACTTTGGCGCTCGATCCGTCGAACTGCCGCACCAGAGCCGTGGCCTGCGATCCGGTCCAGGTGCCGCTGCCGCCCAGTGACGACCAGCCCGAACTGGTGCCCACGCCTATGGTGTGGGCGATCTCGTGCAGAGCGGTCCGCTCGGTCATGTAACTGCGGTTGCTGCCGAAGCGGATGGTCCCGTTGAGGCTGCCGTCCGCGGTGGGCACTCCGGGCTCGTAGCGGACGGTGATGCTCTTCCCGAGGTCGCTCAGGTTGTTGTAGCGGGACACTGCGGCATTCATGGCCGAGGTGATGAGGTTGTATGCGCTCTGCTGGTCCGTCGTGGGGTTGCTCGCCCGTACGAGCGTCCAGGTGATGGTGGCCGCCGCGGCCCGTTCCCCGGCCACCGGGGCGGTCTGCGGAGCTGCTTGCGCGATGCCGGGGCCTGTCAGCATCGCGGCGGCCAGGGCTGCCACGACTGCTTTGTTGCGCCAAGAGACTCGCTGTGAACTCATGGGGGCTCCTGTGGGGGGATGAGCCGTCGCGTAGGGGGACGACGGCGTCCTGAAAGCGCTTTCCCAGGTTGCCCGGAGGCTAGCCACATGTTTCGGGGACGTCAACGAACTGCACCAAGTCCCCGCATCGCAGTGGAACTTGCACAGCATCTTGACGTGTTCTTTTTTGTCATCAAGCATGCCGTCAGCGCGATTCCTTCTGTTCGGTTCTGTTCGCCTCCTTGTTATGGAAGGGAGTGCCGTGTCCCCTCGGCATCGTCATCGCATCGCCCGGGCCCTGGCCCCGACGGTCCCCCTGGTACTCGGCGCGGGTCTCCTGGTCCCGCAGCCCGCGGCGAGCGCCGAATCGACGGCGCTGAGCCCCGTCACCGTGCGCATCGATCCGTCCTACCAGCAGCAGGAGTTCGAGGGCTGGGGGACGAGCCTCGTGTGGTTCGCCAACGCGACGGGCGGCTATCCGGAGCCCGTCCGAAGACAGCTGGTCGACATGCTGTTCGGCGAGGACGGGCTCGCTCTCAACATCGCGCGCTACAACATCGGCGGCGGCAACGCCCCGGACGTCCGCACCGACTACATGAAGGCCGGCGCGACCATGGAGGGCTTCTGGAAGGCCCCCGAGGGCACCACCCGGCAGGACATGGAGTGGTGGGACCCGAACAACCCGGACCACTGGAACTGGGACGCCGACGCGGGCCAGCGCTGGTGGGTGGACCAGGTCAAGGACAAGGTCACCACCTGGGAGGCGTTCAGCAACTCGCCGCCCTGGTTCCAGACCGTCAGCGGTTACGTCTCCGGGGGCTTCGACTCGAACACGGACCAGATACGCGCGGACCGGGTCGACGAGTTCGCCGCCTATCTGGTGCGGGTGACCGAGGAGATGGAGAAGGCGCACGGCATCGAGTTCGCCACCATCGATCCGCTGAACGAGCCCAACACCAACTACTGGGGTACCCAGTTGGGTGCCGACGGGCAGCCCACGGGCGGCCGTCAGGAAGGCGCGCACGCCGGGCCCGGGCTCCAGCAGAAGGTCATTCTCGCCCTCGACAAGGCCCTCGACGGCGCGGAGACCGACGCCGCGATCTCCGCGATGGACGAGACCAACCCGAGCATCTTCACCCAGAACTGGAACGCCTACAGCGCCGAGGCCCGGGCCGCCGTCGACCAGCTCAACGTGCACACCTACGGCACCGGAATGCGGACCAGCGCCCGGGACATCGCCAAGGGCGCCGACAAGAAGCTGTGGATGAGCGAGGTCGAGGGCACCTGGGGTACCGGGTCCGACTTCACGAGCATGGAACCGGGGCTCGGCATCGCCACCCGGATGGTCGACGACATGCGTGAACTGGAGCCCTCCGCCTGGGTGTTCTGGCAGCCGATCGAGGACTCCATCCCGCAGGCCGCGGCCGGCAAGAACTGGGGCAGCATCCACGTCCCGTTCAACTGCACGGCCGAGGACACCCTGGAGACCTGCCCGATCAAGGCCAACTCCAAGTTCCACACCATCCGGAACTTCACCCACTACATCCGGCCCGGCGATCACTTCGTGAAGACCGACGACCCGTCGACCGTCGCCGCCGTGAAGGCGTCCGGCCGTGCGGCGACGGCGGTACACGTGAACAGCGGTACGGCAGCGCGTTCCGTGACCCTCGACCTCTCGCAATTCGGCAGGGTCGGGCGACATGCCTCCGTCACGCCCGTGGTGACGAGCGCCGACGGCGCCCTCGTACGGGGCACCCCGGTCCGGGTGACCGACAGGTCGGCGACACTCACCGTCCCGGCGAAGTCGGTCACGACCTTCCTGGTCGAGGGTGTCAGCGGTGTGGCGAAGGACGCAGCCCTCGTCCAGCCCGGGCACGTCTACCGGTTCCAGGGTGTCCAGAGCGGCAAGTCGCTGGCCCCCTCGGACGACGGCACCGGCGTCGTCATCCGCACGACCGACGCCATGAGCCCCCAACAGCTCTGGTCGGTAAACCAGTTGACGCCCGGCACCGAGAACCGCGAACGCTACGCCCTCACCAGCGCCACCACCGGAAAACGCCTCGCGGTGCGTGACAGTTTGGCCGTCCTGGAGGACCCGGCGGCAGGTGAGCCCGACGGCGCCGCCCAGTGGATCCTGTCGACCACCGGCGACGGCACCTGGACGTTCGTCAACGCCGCCACCGGCCGCCTGCTCGACGTCACCGGGCAGTCCTCGGCGGACGGTGCCAAGGTCGCGACGTACACACCGACCTCGGCGGCGAACCAGCGCTGGGCAGTGGCCGACGAGACGGTACTGCGCGCCGAGTCCGCCAAGGCGTTCACCGTCCCCGGGCTGCGGCCCGAGCTGCCGACGACGGTGAAGCCGGTGTTCCGGGACGGCGCCCGGGGCGCCCTCCCCGTCGTGTGGGACCTGCCGTCGGACCGGGCCTGGCGTCATCCCGGGACCGTGCGGGTCCGGGGTGAGGCGACCGACGCGCTCGGGCGAACGATCCCCGCGAAGGCGGTCGTCACCGTCGACACGATCGCCTCGACCCTTCCCGGCCGCGCCAAGACGTACGTGGGCGGGCTACCGGAGCTGCCCGCGACGGTCGTCGGCGTCGGTGCGCACGGCGGGCGGACCGACCTTCCGGTCACCTGGGACCCGGCGCCCGACGGGGCGTTCGGCACGACCGGGACCGTCACCCTGCGCGGCGTCGCCCGGATCGTCGGCGGGGGTACGGCCGGCGCGACCGTACGCGTCCAGGTCACGGAACCGGTGGCAACGAACATCGCGCCCGACTCGGACGTATCCGTCGCCGCCACCTTCACCGAGAGCGGGTACTCGACGGAGCGTCTGCGCAACGGCGACCTGACCGAGAAGGCATGGTCCAACTGGAAGCCGGGGAACACCAAGAACCCCTCCGACACCATCACGTTCACGCTGCCGAAGGCCCGCGACCTGAGCAGGGTCGTCGCGCACTTCCACCGGGACGGGTCCAGCGCATCCTTCCCGGAGAGCCTGAAGGTGCAGGTGCGGGCAGCCGACGGCACCACGTGGACCGACGCGAGCGGCCCCGTCCCGGTCGGGACCGAGGGCACGCCGGTGATCGACGTACCGCTGGCAGCGGGGCCGGCCACCGGGGTGCGTGTGGTCATGACGGCGCGTCAGGGCGGTTACGTCACCATGAGCGAGGTCGAGGTGTACGCCAAGTCTCCTGGCGTCTCCTGGGACTCGGCCGCGGCGTCGATCGAGGTGGACGGCGTTCCGGTCGCCTCCTTCGACCCGGATACGACCGACTACCGGGTCAGGACCGGCGATCCGGCGCGGGCCGAGGTCACGGCGACGGCCCGCGACCCCTATGCGGACGTCACGGTCGAGAAGGTCCGCGAGCGCGGCAGAAGGCAGGCCGTCGTCACGGTGACCGGTGAGGACGGGACACGGACGACGACGTACCGGGTCGCACTCGTACGACGCTGAGGGCGCGCGTTCCGGGAGGGAGGGGAACCGCTCGGTTCCCCTCCCTCCCGGCTTTCAGCGCCCGAGGTTCGCCCGGACGGCTGCGGAGACGACCGCGTCCCGCGGCCCGGCTGAACAGCCCCTGGGTCAGCCGGCCGTCGGCGAGAACCCGGACCGCGTCCACGGGGCCCCGGAGAGGACAAGGGAGCACGTGCCCAGAGCACGTCGGGAAAGGTCAGTCCGTCCGCGCGGGGACGGTTCGCAGCCAGGACCGGTACACCGGCCTTCGGTACGCCGGTGGCTCTGGGCGTCACACTGACCGCGCCGTCTGGCGAGTAACAGCCGCTTCGGAAACCGGCGTTCTGGATTTCGGCGCTCCGCAGACCGACGGTTCGGGAACCACCACTTCCCGGACCGTCGGTTTGCGGATCAGGAGCAGCGCGGCGTCGTCGTGGAGCCGGCCGCCCACATGCGCCAGCAGTTCGTCGTGGAGCGCGTCGAGGGTGCGGGCCGGCTCGTCGCAGGCGTGGCGGGCAAGTCCTTCGTGGAGCGGGTAGAAGGCCCTGGACCGGTCCCGGGCCTCGGTGACTCCGTCGGTGTACAGCAGGAGCTGGTCGCCGTCGGTGAAGGGCAGCACCTGGAGATCGGCGGTGTGCCCGGTGAGGGCGCGCAGGCCGAGA
This sequence comes from Streptomyces sp. ADMS, assembly GCF_033441795.1. Lineage (NCBI taxonomy): Bacteria > Bacillati > Actinomycetota > Actinomycetes > Kitasatosporales > Streptomycetaceae > Streptomyces > Streptomyces sp. ADMS. The sequence goes on from NZ_JAVFVX010000039.1 coordinate 38,788, forward strand.
GGCGGGGCCGGGTGTGTGGGCTCGACGGCCACGGGGGCACCCGAGGCGCGGACGAGCAGCGGGGGCGCGTGTCCGCAGTTCACCACTTCCAGGTGCCCTGTCCTCGGGTACCCGGCGACGACGGCGGTGACGAAGTCGTCCGCGCCGAGGTTGCGGGCGAGGCTCCGCTCGATCCGGTCGACGACGGCGAGGAGATCGGGTTCGTCGTAGGCGGCCTCCCGGAAGACGCCGAGGACCAGCGCGGCGGTGCCCACGGCGGGCAGCCCCTTGCCGCGCACATCGCCGACGATCAGTCTCACCCCGTACGGCGTGGGTATCAGCGCGTACAGATCACCACCGATCCGGGCCTCGGCCGCCGCCGCGCTGTAGCGGACGGCCACCTGGAAGGGGCCGACCGTCGCCGGGACGGGGCTGAGCAGCGCGTGCTGGGCGGTCTCGGCGACCGAGCGGACGGCGTCGAGGACCCGTTCCCTGCGCCCGCGCAGCGCGCTGGCCAGGCCGCTCGCCAGGGTGACGGCGGCCAGGGCGGACAGTACGACGGCCAGCTCGCGGTCCGGTACGCCGTCCCGGATGCCGAGCGCCGCGGCGAGCGCTCCGGCGAGGAGGCCGACGCACAGGACACCGCGCGGCCCGTTGGTGGTGGCGGCCAGCGCGGGCCCGGCGGCGAGCAGCGGCAGCCAGCTCGCCCCGCCCCCGCCGACGAGGTCGCCGAGGACGACGGCGGTGACCACCAGCGCGGGCAGGACGGGCAGCACGGCCACACGGTTCCTGAACGCCCGCATCGGCCAGCGGTCGCCGTCTTGGTGTCGGGCCTGACTCATATTCCGTCCGCAGTCCTCACCTTTGTACGGGGCGAGCCCCCGAAATGCCTGTTTCATCCAGACATCCAGGAAACGGGATAAACCGGGACGGCAACAAGAAGCGGATTTTCAGATAGTGAGCGAGAGACTCCTGGTCACGCGGTCGGCGATCGATATCAGACGCGCCCGTATCTCCGGCAGCCGGGAGAGCCGGTCCGCCGGCATGGAGACGCCGAGCGAGCCGAGTGTGTCCCCCCGGTAGACGGGAACGGCGACACAGACGGTGCCGAGGGCGTACTCCTCCAGGTCCGTGACGGCCGGGGCCACCGGTGAGGAATCGATACGCCGGAGCAGTTCCCGCCGGCTGGTGATCGTCCTCCGGGTGAGGTCGTTGAGGTGGTGGCGGGAGAGGTAGTCGTTACGGGCGTTCTCGTCCAGCTCCCGCAGTACGGATTTGCCCAGGGCGGTGGCGTGCCCCGCGTCCTCGAAGCCCACCCAGAGGTCGACACGGGGCGCCCGGGGGCCGTCGACGATCTCGGCGACCCGGATCTCGCCCTCCTCGTAGAAGGTCAGGTAGGCGGCGGACGCCAGCTCGTCCCGCATCGCGGCGAGGGTGGGGCGGACACGGCTGAGCAGCGCCTGCCCGCCTCCTGTGACCTGCAACGATCCCAGCTTGTCCCCCAGAACGAACCCGCCGTCGTCCAGTTTCCGCAGGTAGCCGTCGTGAACCATCGTCCGCAGCAGGTGGTAGGCGGTGGCCAGGGGCAGCCCCGTCTCGCGTGCCAGCAGCTTGGCCGGCGCCCCGTTCTCGTGCGCACTCACCGCCTCCAGCAGGCGGAAGGCCCGCTGGACGGAGGTGATGAGCGTGGGGCCGTCGTGCACAGCCATAGGACCAGCGTGCGCCAGGGGACCAGCGCGGGCAAGGCGTGCGCGGGCTCACGGGCACCGGGGGGGCCGATCACCGGAGAACCTGGACGCGCCGAGCAGCCGGGACGAGGCCCGGACGCGGGTGCGCACTGAGACAGGGCCGGTACGCCACGTGATCCCGCGGGCACGCGTTCCCCGCCGGCCCGACGGTGGTCCGCCGTGGCGCCGGGAGGGGGCAGCGGCGCTCCACCCCCGCCCGGCCCCCGCTACGTCACATCTTGGTCGTCTCCGCCGCGAGATCCCTCAGGGAGTTCCGTACTCCGGCCATCACCAGCGAGTAGTCGGTGTTGCAGAGAACGTAGAGGTTCGCCCGGGCGACCTGGAGGGTGACCTTGTCGGGGTCGGTCATGACGACCCGCGGCCAGACGTAGTCGTTCCAGATGCCGAGGAACGTCAAGATGCCGAGAAAGGCGAGGGCCGGCCTGTGCGGGCAGGGCGACCTGCCCGCACAGGCGGAAGAAGCCGGCACCGTCGATCCGCCCCGCGTCCAGCAGCTCGTCGGACAGTGAGTTCTGGGCGTACCGGCGCGTCCAGAGGATGCCGAAGGTGTGGGCCGCGAGTGGCGGTCAGGACGCCGTGCAGCCCCCCAACCTCGGCGCCGTGGTCGTCCCGTTCGTCATCACCGTGAACCCGAAACTCGTCGACGCGCCCGCCGCGAGGCTTCCGTTGCCGTTCGGCTTCATGGTCATGACGTTTCCGCTGCTGTCCCAGGTGGGCGTGCCGTTCCACGTCGTGGAGATCTTCTGCGGGGACGTCACGGTGACGGTGGTCGTCCACGTACTGATCGCCGAACTGCCCGCCGTCACCGTCACCCTGCCGTTGAAGCGGTCACTCCACTCCTCCGCCTTGGCGTACGTGACCGTGCAGGCGGCGCTGCCTCCGCCGCCCGGACTCGTGCCGCCCAGTGCGGTGAGCACGGAGGTGTACGCGGCCTTCCTGGCGTAGTTGCCGTCGAACAGCAGCGGGGTGCCGCCCGCCCGCCACGAGTACTTGTCGGTGACACCCCAGACGGTGATTCCGGTGCAGCGCGAGACCGCGAGGCACGCCCTGACCACGTTGCCGTAGCCGGTCGCCTGGGCCGAGCCCGAGCCCTCGATGTCCAGCTCGGTGATCTGTACGTCGACTCCGAGGTCGGCGAAGCGCTGGAGGTTGGCCTGGTAGTCGCCGGGCACCGGGGAGGCGCTGTTGAAGTGGGACTGGAAGCCGACGCAGTCGATCGGTACGCCGCGTGCCTTGAAGTCCTTGACCAGGTTGTAGACGGCATTGCTCTTCGCGTTGACGCCGTCGGTGTTGTAGTCGTTGTAACAGAGCTTGGCCGCCGGATCGACGGAGCGGGCCGTGCGGAACGCCTCCTCGATGAAGCCGTTGCCGAGCCTGTCCTGGAAGGGCGAGCTGCGCCGGGCACCGCTGCCGCCGTCCTGGAACGCCTCGTTGACGACGTCCCAGGAGTGGATCTTGCCCTTGTAGTGCGTCATCACCTGGGTGATGTGGTTGTTCATCGCCGTTCTCAGGTCGGCGGCGGCTAGTCCCCCCACCCAGCCGGGCAGTTGGGAGTGCCAGACCAGGGTGTGGCCGCGGACCTTCATGCCCCGGCTCTGCGCGTGGCTGACGATCTGGTCGGCGGCGCCGTAGGTGAAGGAGCCCCGGGTGCTCTCGGTGGCGTCCCACTTCATCTCGTTCTCGGGGGTGACCGAGTTGAACTCGGTGTTGAGCGTGGTCGCGTAGGCGGATTCGCCGAGGTGGTTGGCGGCGACGGCGGCACCGAAGTAGCGGCCCTTCTCGGCCGCGGCGGCGCCGAGGGTAGAGGCGGCCCGGGCGGTGCCCGAGAGGGCGGTGACGCCGGCGGTGGCGAGCACGGCCGCGAGACCGAGGGTGAGTGCCCCACGAGCACGAGAGGCGATGGACATGCGGGTATCCATGGCATTCCCTTCTTCCGACAACCATTCCGGTTACGAAAGTTTCGGAATGGTTTCCGAATGTCCTGCCAGAACGTAAGGGCGCGGCAGGGGGCCGTCAACCGGCCGGGCGACAGGGAATCAGGGATGGCTCGAGAATACGGACCCGTCGAATGTTTCGAAGAGTTGGTGCCCACTCCCCTTCATCGCGAACGCGGTGGAGCCGTGCTCTTCCGCATGACGAGCCGCGTCGGCACCAGAGTCGTCCCGTGCTCCGTCGCGTCCTGCCGCATCTGGCGCAGTACGCCCTCCACGCACAGCCGCCCCACCTCGGCGAAGTCCTGGTGGACGGTGGTCAGCGGCGGCAGGAACGAGCCCGCCTCCGGGATGTCGTCGAAGCCGATCACGCTGACGTCCTCCGGCACCCTGCGACCGCTCTCGTGCAGGGCCCTCAGCAGCCCCAGTGCCATCTGGTCGTTGGCCACGAACACCGCTGTACAGTCCGGCAGTTCGGCGATCCGCAGACCAGCGTGATAGCCGGACTCCGCCGACCAGTCGCCGCGCACCAGCGGCGGCGCGGCCCGTCCGGCCGCGAGGAGTTCGGCGCGCCAGGCGTCGGTACGGCGCTGCGCCGCGTACGAGCCCTCGGGGCCCGCCAGATGCCAGACCGTGCGGTGCCCCAGGTCCAGGAGATGCCGTACGGCGGTCCGGGTGCCGCCCGCCTGGTCGGTGTCGACCACGGTGTAACGGTCGCCCGCGTCGGAGTCGGCCACGACGACCTGGACGTGCGGCGGCATGGAGAGGGTCGACGCGTCGAGGAGGTGCACTTCGAGGATGACGATGACGGCGTCGACGGCGAGTTCGCCGAGCCGCGAGAAGGCACCGCGCACCTCGTCCTGCGTCGGCACGGCGACGGGCAGCAGGGTGACCGAGTACCCCTCGTGCGCGGCCGAGGTGGCGATCGCCTCCAGCGTGCGGACGTTACCCGTGGTGGACAGACCGAAGGTGATGACGCCGATCGTGCGGAACTCGCCGCGCTTGAGGGCCCGGGCGGCACTGTTGGGCCGGTAGCCCAACTCCTTCATGGCCGCGAGGACCTGCCGACGCGTCTCCTCGTTGACGCCGGGGAAGCCGTTCGACACCCGGGAGACGGTCTGCGAGGACACTCCGGCCACCCTGGCGACGTCCGCCATGGAGGCACTCTGTGTACGGCGGGGGGCCCGCTTCCTGGTGCGTGCGCGCGCCCGCGCCGGCTCGGCCGAGGTGCCGTCAGCTGTGTCCACCCGTCAATCCTCGCTCCCCGGTCCACAGTTGCCCCCTACGACCCTTGACCAGCGTCGTGGGAGCGGTGTAGACATGCCGCCATCAGATGTTTACGTAAACATAACAGCCGGTGGACCTCTCGTGGGGCTCCTGCGGAGATGGATGTTTACGTAAACATCGGGGCGGCGGCGGACCAGCGCCGGTTCCGAGACGGACGAGCGAGGCACGACAATGACGACCCTAGAACCGCCGGTGGCCGCGAAGCGCGCCCCGGCCCGGCCCGCGGCGAAGAGGGACCGCCGCTCATGGACGGGATGGGGGTTCATAGGCCCGTTCGTGGCGGTGTTCGCCCTCGTCTTCCTGGCACCCATCGGGTACTCGATCTACCTCAGCCTCTTCAGGGACCAGCTGATCGGCGGCACCAGCTTCGTCGGCCTGGACAACTACAAGCAGGCCCTGGAGGACGACCAGTTCTGGGACTCCCTCATGCGGGTCTCGCTCTTCCTGGCCGTCCAGGTGCCGATCATGCTCGGCATCGCCCTGCTGATCGCCCTGGCCCTGGACAGCGGACGCCTCTACGGCAAGGACTTCTTCCGCATCGCGATCTTCCTGCCGTACGCGGTGCCCGCCGTGGTGGCCACCCTGATGTGGGGCTTCATGTACGGCACCAAGTACGGGCTGGTGGGTGACATCAACAGCGCGTTCGACGTCACCCTGCCCGACCCGCTCTCCAGCGACCTGGTCCTGGCGTCGATCGGCAACATCGTCACCTGGGAGTTCATCGGCTACAACATGCTGATCTTCTACTCCGCGCTGCGGGTCATCCCGCTCTCGCTCTACGAGGCCGCGGAGATCGACGGCGCCGGGCAGTTCCGCGTCATCACCGCCATCAAGCTTCCCGCGATCCGCGGTGCCCTGGTGATCGCGACGATCTTCTCGGTCATCGGCAGCTTCCAGCTCTTCAACGAGCCGGCCATCCTGCGGCCACTGGCGCGCAACGCCATCACGACCGACTTCACCCCGAACTTCTACACGTACTCGCTGTCCTTCAACGGCCAGCAGCACAACTACTCCGCGGCGGTCGCCATCATCATGGGGCTGATCACCATGGTCATCGCCTATGTCGTGCAGCTCCGCGGCATGCGCAAGGGAGCGTGACCCCATGAGCAGCAGCCCCGTCACCACCGCCTCCCCGGCCGCATCCGTCCAGAGCGCCGACGCGGGAAAGAGCGCGCCCAAGCTGCGCAGGTCCCGTCGGCGCGAGCCCGGCCGCCCCAAGCGCAGCATCCTGCTGACCGTGCTCACCGGCCTGATCCTGGTCTACACCGTCGTGCCCCTGATCTGGCTGGTCATCAGCGCCACCAAGACCCAGGACGGGCTGGCCGACTCGTCCGGACTGTGGTTCAGCGACGACTTCGCCCTCTGGCAGAACATCCACGACACGTTCACGTACAACGACGGCATCTTCGTCCGCTGGCTGCTGAACACCCTGCTGTACGTCGTGCTCGGCGCCGGCGGCGCCACCCTGCTGGCGATCCTCGGCGGCTACGCGCTGGCGAAGTTCACCTTCCCCGGTAAGCGCGCCGTGTTCGCCGTGGTCATCGGTGCCGTCGCCGTCCCGGGCACGGCCCTGGCGGTGCCCACCTTCCTGCTGTTCAGCAAGATGGGCCTGACCGACACCCCGTGGGCGGTGATCATCCCCTCGCTCGTGTCCCCCTTCGGCCTGTACCTGATGTGGGTCTTCGCGACCGAGGCCATCCCCACCGAACTGATGGAGGCGGCCCGCATCGACGGAGCGGGCGAGGTGCGCACCTTCTTCCAGGTCGCCCTGCCCCTCCTCGCCCCCGGAACCGTGACCGTTCTGCTGTTCACCACGGTCGCGACCTGGAACAACTACTTCCTGCCGCTGATCATGCTCAAGGACCCCAACTGGTACCCGCTGACCCTGGGTCTGGACGCCTGGAACTCGCAGGCCCAGACGATCGGCGGCGACGTCATCTTCAACCTGGTGATCACGGGTTCGCTGCTCACCATCATCCCGCTGATCGCCGCGTTCCTGCTGCTGCAGAAGTACTGGCAGTCCGGCCTCTCCGCCGGAAGTGTCAAGGAGTGATCCTCCCCCCGGCCCCACACCCCCCTCGGCTTCACCGCATTCACCCTCACCTGTCCCACCCACGAAGAAGTGGAAGCACCCCGATGCGTAGAACAACCAGCCGTCTGATGCGCGGCATAACCCTGCTCTCCGTCCTCGCCCTGGGCGCCACCGCCTGCGGCTCCAGCGACGACAGTTCCGACAGCAAGCCGGTCTCCGCCGGGGACATCACGGCGGCCCTGGAGGAGGGCGGCACGGTCACCGTCTGGGCCTGGGAGCCCACGCTGAAGTCGGTCGCCGCCAACTTCCAGAAGAAGTACCCCAAGGTCAAGATCAACCTGGTGGCCGAGCGGTCCGGCGACAAGCACTACACCGCCCTGTCGAACGCCATCTCGGCGAAGAAGGGTGTCCCGGACGTCGCGCAGGTCGAGTACTTCGCACTGAGCCAGTACTCCCTCACCAAGGGCCTCACCGACCTGGCTCCGTACGGCGCCGACGAGCTCGAGTCCAAGTACACGCCCGGCCCGTGGAACGCCGTGAGCGACGGTGACAAGGTCTACGGCCTGCCGATGGACTCTGGCCCGATGGCGATGTTCTACAACAAGAAGATCTTCGACAAGTACAAGATCGCGGTCCCGACCACGTGGGACGAGTACGTCGACGCGGCCCGCAAGCTGCAAAAGGCCGATCCCAAGGTGTACATCGCCAACGACGCCGGCGACGCCGGCTTCACCACCAGCATGCTGTGGCAGGCCGGCTCGCGCCCCTACCAGGTCGACGGCACCAAGGTGTCGGTCAACTTCGACGACGCGGGCGCCAAGAAGTACACGGACACCTGGCAGAAGCTCATCGACGAGAAGCTCGTCTCGCCCATCACCGGCTGGACCGACGACTGGTACAAGGGCCTGGGCGACGGCACCATCGCCACCCTGACCACCGGCGCCTGGATGCCCGCCAACTTCGTCACCGGTGTCCCGCAGGCGGCCGGAGACTGGCGCGCGGCCCCGATGCCGGCCTGGGCCAAGGGCGAGAAGGCCAGCGCGGAGAACGGCGGCAGCTCGCTGGCCCTCCCCGAGCTGGGCGAGAACAAGGAGCTCGCCTACGCGTTCGTCGAGTACGCGAACTCCGGTGACGGTGTGCAGACCCGTGTCGACGAGGGCGCTTTCCCGGCGACCACCGCGCAGCTCCAGGACCCCGCGTTCCTGAACAAGGAGTTCGAGTACTTCGACGGCCAGAAGGCCAACGAGATCTTCGCCGAGTCCGCCGCCGCCGTCGCCAGCGACTGGTCGTACCTGCCCTTCCAGCAGTACGCCAACTCGATCTTCAACGACACCGTCGGCAAGGCCTACATCTCCAGCACGAAGCTGGCCGATGCCCTGAAGACCTGGCAGGACGCGTCCATCAAGTACGGCACGGAGCAGGGCTTCACCGTCGAGAACTAACACCTGGGCAGCAGCAGCCGAGGAGCGGCCGGAAAGCGTCGACGCCGGCCGCTCCTCGTACCCCCGTACCTGGAAGGACCACCATGACCTCCGCCTCCCCGTCCCGTCTGCCGTACGGGCCGGACGGTGACTCCACACCCCGTCTCGCCTATGGCGCCGACTACAACCCCGAGCAGTGGCCTCGGGAGGTGTGGGAGGAGGACGTACGGCTGATGCAGGAGGCCGGCGTCAACATCGTCTCGGTGGGGATCTTCTCCTGGGCCCGTATCCAGCCGGACGCGGACACCTGGGACTTCGGATGGCTCGACGAGGTCATGGACCTGCTGCACGAAGGCGGGATCGGTGTCGATCTGGCCACCGCGACCGCGTCCCCGCCGCCGTGGCTCACCACCGCGCACCCGGAGATCCTCCCAGTGACGGCCACCGGCGAGACGGTCTGGCCGGGCGCGCGCCAGCACTGGCGCCCCACCTCCCCCGTCTTCCGCAGTCACGCGCTCGGCCTGGTACGGAAGATGGCGGAACGGTACGCCAACCATCCGGCCCTGGTGGCCTGGCACATCTCGAACGAGCTGGGCTGCCACAACGTCTACGACTTCTCCGACGACGCGGCGCGTGCCTTCCGCGACTGGCTGCGTGCCCGCTACACCACGCTCGACGCCCTCAACCACGCCTGGGGCACGGCGTTCTGGTCGCAGCGCTACAGCGACTGGGCGCAGATCCTGCCGCCCCGGCTGGCCGGCTCGCACCCGAACCCCACCCAGCAGCTGGACTTCAAGCGGTTCTCCTCGGACGCGCTGAAGGACTACCTGGTCGCGGAGCGGGACATCCTGCGCGAGGTCACGCCCGAGGTCCCCATCACCACCAACTTCATGGTGATGGGCGGCACGAAGGGCATGAACTACTCCGACTGGGCGGGGGAGATCGACTTCGTCTCCAACGACCACTACGTCCACCCGGGACCGCGGGACCGCGACGAGCTGTCCTTCTCCGCCAACCTGACCAGCGGTATCGCGGGCGGCCGTCCGTGGTTCCTGATGGAGCACTCCACCAGCGCGGTCAACTGGCAGCACGTCAACGTGGCCAAGCGGCCCGGTGAGCTGGCCCGCGACTCGCTGCTGCACGTCGCGCACGGCGCCGACGCCGTGTGCTTCTTCCAGTGGCGCCAGTCGGCGGCCGGCGCCGAGAAGTACCACTCCGCGATGGTGCCGCACGCCGGTGCCGACAGCGAGGTCTTCCGCGCGGTGGCCGCTCTCGGCCAGACCCTGAAGGACCTGGCGCCGATCGCGGGCTCCGAGCGCGAACCGGCCCGCGTCGGGATCGTGTTCGACTGGGACTCCTGGTGGGCCAGCGAGCAGGACTCGCACCCCACCGCCCTCCTCGACTACCGCCAGGAGGGCCTGAACTGGTACTCGGCACTCCTCTCCCTGGGCGTCCGCGCCGACGTCGTCACCACACGCTCCGACTTCAGCCGCTACGACGTGCTGATCACCCCCGTCCTGCACATGGTCCCTGCGACGCTCGCCAAGGAGCTGACGCGGTACGCGGAGACGGGCGGCCATCTGGTCACCACGTACTTCTCCGGTGTCGTCGACGAGAACGACCACATCTGGCTCGGCGGCTACCCGGGCGCCCTGCGTGAACTGCTCGGCATCCGCGTCGAGGAGTTCGGCCCGCTGCTCGACGGTGAGTCGGTCGAGGTGGACGGCGGAGGTACGGGCACGGTGTGGACCGACCGCGTCGATGTCACCGACGCCGAGGTCGAGGTCCTCGCCCACTACCGCTCGGGCGCGTACACGGGCAGGCCGGCCGTCACCCGCCGTACGACGGGCAGAGGTTCGGCGTCGTACGTCTCCACGCGCCTCGGCGCCGACGGTCTCGCGGCGCTGCTGCCGGGTCTGCTCGCGCCGGCCGGAGTCGACAGCGAGCTGCCCGAACCCGCCCGTGGGCGGGTCGAGTTGACCGTACGGCAGGGCGGCGGAAGCCGGTTCCTGTTCCTGGTGAACCGCAGCGAGGAGGAGGTGCCGCTGCCAGGCCTCGACGGGGAGCGGCTGTCCGGCGGTACCGAAGCCGACGGCGTCCTCGTCCTCGCGCCGAGGGAAGTCGCCGTACTGCGGCGGCCCTCCCACTGAACAACCCCGAACTCCCCTGATCCAAGGGGCACACCGTCGTGCCCCGTCTCCGTACGTTCTGCGTGCGGTGCGGGTACGGCGGTCCACCGCAGCGACCACATCTGAGTTGGGAGCACACGTTGGCACGCCGTACCCGCACACGACACCTTCTGGGAGTCGTCGGCATCACCGCCCTGGCCACTTCGGCCGCCCTGATCACCGCGCCCTCGCCGGACGCGCAGGCGGCGGTCGAGGCAGCGGCCTCATCCGTCACGGTCACCCCCGATCCCTCGTACAGCCAGGAGAGGTTCGAGGGCTGGGGCACCAGTCTGGTCTGGTTCGCGAACGCGACCGGCGACTATCCCCCGGCGATCCGCGAGAAGCTCGCGAAGCTGCTGTTCGGCGACGACGGGCTGGCGCTGAACATCGCCCGCTACAACATCGGCGGCGGCAACGCCCCCGACGTGAAGGACTACCTGCGGGCGGGCGGGGCCGTCGAGGGCTGGTGGAAGGCGCCCGCGGGCACCACCCGCGAGGACACCGACTGGTGGAGCGCCGACGACGCGGCCGACTGGAACCCGAAGGCGGACGAGACCCAGCGGTGGTGGGTGGACCGCATCAAGAAGGACATCACCCACTGGGAGACGTTCAGCAACTCGCCGCCCTGGTTCATGACGGAGAGCGGCTATGTGTCCGGTGGCTTCAACGCCAACACCGACCAGCTGAAGGCCGATTCGGTCGACGACTTCGCGGCCTACATGGCGGGGGCGACAAAGCGGCTGGAGAGGTTCGAGGGCATCAAGGTCGACACCGTCGACCCGTTCAACGAGCCCAACACCGGCTACTGGAGCACCCGTCTGGGCGCCGACGGTCAGCCCGTCGGCGGCCGTCAGGAGGGCGCCCACATCGGCCCCGAGCTCCAGCAGAAGGTTCTCGCGGCACTGGCCCCCGCGCTGAAGAAGGCCAAGGTCAAGGCCGAGATCTCGGCGATGGACGAGACCAACCCGTCCATCTTCGCGAACAACTGGAACTCCTACTCGCAGGCCTCCAAGGACCTCGTCGACCAGATGAACGTCCACACATACGGCACCGGGCAGCGCACCACCGTGCGCGACCTCGCCAAGGCGGCCGACAAGCCGCTGTGGATGAGCGAGGTCGAGGGCGACTGGGGCGACGGACAGAGCTTCACGGACATGCGTCCGGGTCTCGGTCTCGCCCAGCGGATCGTCGACGACCTGCGTGAACTGGAGCCCAAGGCCTGGGTGTTCTGGCAGCCGGTCGAGGACTACGACAACATGAAGCCCGGCGGCGAGTCCGCCAAGGGCGGCAACTGGGGCAGCATCCAGCTCTCGTTCAGCTGCACGTCCACGGACACGCTGGAGTCCTGCCCGATCTACACCAACACCAAGTTCGACACCGCCCGCAACTTCACGCACTTCATCAAGCCGGGCGACAAGCTGATCAAGGTGGACGACACCTCCAGCGCCGCCGCCGTGACCAAGGGCGGCAAGGGCGCCTCGCTGGTCCACGTCAACAGCACCACCGCGGCGCGTGACGTCACCATCGACCTGTCCAGGTTCCGCACCGTCAAGGGCAACGCGACCGTCACGCCGACGGTGACCAGCGCCGACGGCAAGCTCAAGAAGCAGGCCCCGGTCAAGGTCGTCGACGGCAGGGCCACGTACACCGTTCCCGCCCAGTCCGTGACCTCCTTCGCCGTCAAGGGCGTCTCGGGTGTCGCGAAGAACGCGGGCCTGTTCAGCAAGGGCCACTCCTACACGCTCACCGGCGTGCAGAGCGGCAAGGCGGTGACCGTCTCCGCGAACGGCACGAACCTGGTCATCGGCTCGGCCAACGGCACGGTCGCGCAGGAGTGGCAGCTCGACGCCCGCCACGGCGACAAGGGCGCCCGCCAGCGGTACGTGTTCGCCAACCCGGCCGAGGGCAAGCGGCTGGCCGTCCGCGACAACGTCCCCGTGGTGGAGCCCGACACGGGCGAGCGCGATCCGGCCACCCAGTGGATCATGTCGACCACCGGTGACGGAACGTGGACCCTGGTCAACGCGGCCACCGGCCGCCTCCTGGAGGTCGGTGGCCAGGCGACCAACGAGGGTGCCGCCGTCACGACGTGGCAGGCCAACTCCGGTTCGAACCAGCGCTGGAGGGTCACGGACGTGACCGACCGGGACTGACGCGGCAGATCGTCCGCGAAGGCCGCCTCACTGTGGGGCGGCCTTCCGCATGTCCAGGACGTCCCGAGGCAGGACCGCAACCCTCTCGCAACCTCGGGAGGCGTTCGCTTGGGTGGTGGAGATGCCCGAGAAGAACCCGCCGCGCGTCGAACTGACCCCGGCCGCCGCCGAACTGCTGCGTCGGCTGCACGCCATGCACGGCCCGCTGATGTTCCACCAGTCCGGCGGCTGCTGCGACGGCAGTGCGCCCATGTGCTACCCGGCGGGCGAGTTCCGGACCGGAGACTCGGACATACTGCTCGCCGAACTGACGGTCGAGGGTGTCGCCGAACCGGTGACGTTCTGGATGTCCCGCAGCCAGTACGAGGGGTGGTCCCACACCCGTCTCGTCGTGGACGTCGTACCGGGCAGGGGCAGCGGTTTCTCACTGGAGGCACCCGAAGGAGTGCGCTTCCTGATCCGCTCCCGGGTGGTCGACAACTAGCCTCCGCGAGCCCCCCGCGCGGCTCATCGTCGTCTGGTGCACTTCCCTTGCTCACTGCCATAGTTGACGGGACTTCAGGGGGTAGTACCTACTCACCTGGAGTGCGTACAAGGTCGAAACAGCTCGATCGTGTGATGGTCGGCTTCCGGGCTTGCGGTGCCCTGGGAGGCTCGGGCCAACGTGACTGTGCGACCTGGGACACCGGGTACGGCGTCAGCGTGCGGGGCCCCTGCTCCACCAGAGGATGGTTCAGGGCCTCTCCGTCGCCTCTGGCCGTACCCAACTGGCCAGGTCGCACAGGTAACTGGCCTCCCGGGCCCGGACCACGCACAGGATGCGTGTCGCCGCCCCGGGGTCGAGTACGCCGGGGACCAGTGCGCCCAAGACCGTTCGGGGCGCGCGGCTGAACGGACTCACTCCCACTCAGTCTTTAAGGAACGGTCTGAATGCGTGGAAGCGTACAGTTCAGAACGGGCAGAGCAGCAGTCACAGCAGTCGCTGTACTCACCACACTGGCCGGCGCGGCCCTCACAGGGGCGGCACCGGCCAGTGGCGCGCCGAGAGCCACTCAGATCGCGCCGGGCGTGCGCTACGCGCACTTCGACATCACGGCGGCCAGGGGGGTGACCCGCGCCCACCTGCTGAGTGTCGACCTCGCCAACGCGCGGGTACGGGTCAACCTTCTCCACGCGGGGGCGGTGGCGGCACGGGCCGCCGTCTCCAGGATGGCCGACGCCAAGGGCGCCGTCGCGGGCGTCAACGGCGACTTCTTCAACATCAGCGAGGTCCAGCATCCCGGCGTCGCGGCCACCGGTGCGTCCGTCGGCCCGGCGATCGCGAGCGGTGCGGTGCTCAAGGCGGCGGTGCCGAACGGCCAGCGCTTCGGTCCCTCGATGCCGCCCGGCGTCACCACCAGGGCCGTTCTCGGCGTGGGCACCGACCGGAGGGCCCGGCTGGACAACCTCACCCTGTCCGGCAGCGTCGACACGCCCGTGGGACGGTTCACGCTCCGCGGGCTCAACCAGTACGCGCTGCCGGTGGGGTCCATCGGCGCGTTCACCCCGGGCTGGGGCAGCGTCTCCCGGGCGCGGGCGGTGTGCGGCACGGACACCGACCGCGCCGCGCCATGCACCACCGACACGTACGAGGTGACGGTGCGGCGCGGCAAGATCGTACGGATGGCCACCTCCATCGGCGACGGTGCCATCACCGCCAACACCACGGTCCTGGTGGGCCGGGAGGCGGGCGCACGGCAACTGCGGAAGCTGTCCGTCGGCGCGAAGGTCACGGTCAGGAGCCGTCTCGTCGCGGCCACGAGCCGCGTCCCGTACCGCTTCGCCCTCGGCGGCTACCCGGTGCTGAGGGGCGGACGGCCGCTGACCGGTCTCGATTCCAACAGCGGCGCCGTGCGCACCGCGGCGGGCATCGCGAACGGCGGCCGCAAGCTGCTGCTGCTCGCGGTGGACGGTGCGCCCAGGTACCGCAGCGGACTGACCGTCGCCGAAGTGGCCGCCACCATGCGGAAGCTGGGTTCGGTGGACGCCTTCAGCCTGGACGGCGGCGGCTCCACGACCCTCGTCGCCAGAGCACCGGAAGCGAGCAGGGTCAGCGTACGGAACCATCCGACCGGCGGTGCCGAGCGGCCCGTCCCGAACGCCATCGGAGTGTTCATGACGTCCTGACGTCAGGGCTTGAGGCCGCTCACGATGTCCGCCGTCGCCGTGAACCCGTTGTGGATGGTCGGCGCCGCGTTCGTGCCGGCCAGATAGAAGCCGAGCAGAACACAGACCACGGCGTGGGTGGGCTTCAGCGCTCCGTTGCGCAGGAAGACCACCGCCAGGATCAGGAGCAGCACCACCACAGAGATGGAAATGGCCATCGTCAACCTCCTCCGCCACGCCCACTTCGCGGCTTTCGGCCGTAAGTGTGGCGTAGCGGAGGGTTCGTCCGTGCGGCTGACATGCCCGCCGAACGTGTGGTCTCTCGTGAGTGCCACGGACGACTAAGGCGTCCCGTGGGCGTCGAGGAACGCTTCGAGCCCTGCCAGGTCGTCCGTGTTGAGGTAGTCGACGCCGGCGGCGAGGAGTTCGCCCCACAGCGCGTCGCGGGCGGGCCCCGCCACATCCGGCGTGGCCCAGAAGCGCACCCGCTGCCCACGGGCATGGGCCGCCGAGACGATGCCGTTCAGCTTGACGCGCTCGGCGGCGGGGAACATACCGACGCCCAGCCAGGTGAAGTTGAGCGTCCAGTTGTCGGAGATCAGCGGCACGAAGGAGGCCCGTGCCGGGGTACCGAGATCGGCGAGGCGCCCGTCGTAGAAGGCCCGTCGTACGCTCTGGGCCTCCATCGGCACCCGGGCGGCGCGGTGGCCGGAGATCACGACGGTGACCGGGCCAGGGTGCACGCGGCCGTGGGCGTACGTCGTGAACAGGCCCCGGTAGCGGCGGAGATGGCGGTCGAGTTCGAGGTACGTCGACGAGCCCTCGGTCTTGATGTCGATGAGGAGCTGGAGCGGCCGGCGGTAACCCCGGTACACCGAGCCGTGGTTGGCACGGACGCGGGCGGCGAGGGTGTCGAGGTAGAGGGATTCGAGGGTGCGGGCCGGGTCGAGGTCCTGGGGATCGTGGCCGACGAGGAGCTGGTCGCCGACGAGGTGGATGTCGGCCTCGACGCTGCCGAAGCGGTGGTCGAGGGTGTCGAGGAGAGGTCGCGGGTGCTCGTAGTCGTTGTGGGCGTGAGCGCGCCACAACGGGCGTAGACCGTACGTCGGTTCGCCCGCGACGGCTCGCGCTGCGGGCAGGACGACGGTGCCCGCGAGGGCGGCGCCGAAGGCGGTGAGGGCTCTGCGGCGGGTGGTGAGGGCCATGCGCTTCCTCCTTGGCCGGAGTTCGCTGTGGGGGCTGACCGGGGTGCGCAGCCTCCGCGAGTATGAGGGCCCACCGGGGTCCAGCAGCAGGGCCTGGCAAGGGAGTTGGCCGGACCGCCCCTGTGTGTTCATGACTGACTCTGCGTGTTCACCTCACCCGCGCCGCGCACACGAAAAAGCCCGCCCCGGGCAGGGGGCGGGCCTTCGGTGTCCGTACGAGTGCGTCAGGGGGCGCGCAGATCGACCAGTTCGGCGAGGGCGGCGCGGTGACCGCCGGACGTGCCGTACGCGATCGAGTCGGCCTTGGCGCGCTTGAGGCAGAGGTGGGCCGGGTGCTCCCATGTCATGCCGATGCCGCCGTGCAACTGGAGCGCCTCCTCGGCGGCGCGGACGGCGACGGGGGCCGCGTAGGACTGTGCGACGGCGACCGCGACATCGGCGTCCGGACTGCCCGTGGCGAGGGCGTCCGCCGCGCTCCGGGCAGCCGCGCGCAGACTCACGACCTCCAGCCAGAGCTGGGCCAGCCGGTGCTTGACGGCCTGGAAGCCGCCGACGGGCCTGTTGAACTGCTTGCGGTCCTTCAGATAGCGCACCGTCCCGGTCAGCGCCCACTCGGCGAGCCCGAGTTGCTCGGAGGCGAGCAGCCCTGCCCCCGCCCGCAGCGCGCGTCGCACGGCAGGCTCGGCGTCGCCCAGCAGCCGGGCCGACGCTCCGCCGAGGGAGACCGTGGCGACCGGCCGGGTGAGGTCCAGGGAGACCTGCGGGGTGACGGTGACGGTGACGGCGTCGGTGGACACCGCGTACAGGCCGCCGTCGTCGGCCGGAACCAGCAGGACGTCGGCGGCCGTCGCGTCCGCGATGCCGGTCAACTCGCCATGCAGCAGGCCCCCTTCGTGCACGACGACCTTGTACGCGCCGCCGGGAGCCACGTTCAGCGCGACGGCGAGGGCACCGACCGTACGGCCGGAGGCCAGCGCCGTGAGCAGTTCGTCCGCCGCGTCGCCCGTACCGGCCAGCAGCGCCTCCGTGGCGACGACGGCACTCGTGAGATACGGGACGGGTGCGACGGCGCGACCCAACTCCTCCAGCACGACGGCGACTTCGCGATGGGAGGCGCCCTGGCCGCCCTGCTCCTCCGGTACCAGGAGACCGGCGAGGCCCATGCCCTCGGCGAGGGACTTCCACAGGGAGAGGTCGTGCGGCACGTCCGTCTCCATGCGGGTGATCACGCCGGCCGGCTCGCAGTGGTCGGTGAGCAGATCCCGGACGGCGGCGCGCAGCGCCTCTTCCTCCTCGGAGTACAGCAGGTCGGGCTCGGTGCTCGTCGTGCTCATCGGGCGAGGTCCTTCCATGCGACGTCCTTGTCGGTGCGCGGTTCGCTGGGCAGGCCCAAAACGCGCTCGGCGACGATGTTCAGCAGGACCTCGCTGGTCCCGCCCTCGATGCTGTTGCCCTTGGAGCGGAGGTAGCGGTAGCCGGCGTCACGCCCGACGAAGTCCACCAGCTCAGGCCGGCGCATGGTCCAGTCCTCGTACAACAGGCCTTCCTCGCCGAGGAGTTCGACCTCCAGGCCACTGATCTCCTGGTTGAGGCGGGCGAAGGAGAGTTTCAGGCCGGAGCCCTCCGGGCCGGGCTGGCCCGCGACGAGCTGCTGGCGTGTCCGCTCTCCCGTCAGCCGGGCGACCTCGGCCTCCACCCACAGCTTCAGCAGCCGCTGGTGCAGATCGTGGGTGCGCAGTTCGGGGCCCTCGCGCCACGCCTTGGCGACGGGCCCGATCATGCCGCCCTCGCGCGGGATGCGCATACCGCCGATGGCCACGCGCTCGTTGTTCAGCGTGGTCTGCGCGACCCGCCAGCCGTCACCGACCTCGCCGAGGCGATGGGCGTCCGGGATGCGGACGTCGGTCAGGAACACCTCGTTGAACTCTGCCTCGCCGGTGATCTGCCGCAGCGGCCGCACCTCGACGCCGGGGTCGGTCATGTCGCAGAGGAAGTACGTGATGCCCCTGTGCTTGGGCACGTCCGGATCGGTGCGCGCGATGAGGATGGCCCAGCGGGCGAGATGGGCGCTGGACGTCCACACCTTTTGCCCGTTGACGATCCAGTCGTCCCCGGACCGGACGGCACGCGTTCCCAGCGCGGCCAGGTCGGACCCGGCCCCCGGCTCGCTGAAGAGCTGGCACCAGACCTCCTCCCCCACCCACAACGGCCGGAGAAATTTCCGCTTCTGCTCTTCCGTGCCGAAGCCGAGGATGGTCGGCGCGGCCATTCCCAGACCGATACCGATGCGCCGTGGATCGTTGTCAGGAGCCCCGGCGGCCTCCAACTCGGTGTCCACGACGGCCTGGAGGGTGCGCGGCGCACCGAGCCCGCCCAGCCCTTCCGGGTAGTGCACCCAGGCGAGCCCGGCGTCGAAGCGGGCCTTGAGGAAGTCGAGCCGGTCGGTGCCGGCAGGCGGGTGCGCAGCCAGCAACTCCCGTGTCAGTCGAGTGAGTTCAGCTGCGTCGGTCATGCGGCGGCTCCGTTCTCCAGCGAGGGCAGCACGGCGACCCGGCCGGTGGTGACACCGTCGGCGACGCGCTGCACGGCCGCCGAGGCCCCGCCCAGCGGCACGCGCTCGCTCACCAGCGGCTTGATCGCGCCCCGCGCGGCAAGCTCGGTGAGCTGCTCGTGGCAGTGCTGGACCAGTTTCGGGTTCTTGGTGTTGTACAGGCCCCAGTGCAGACCGAGGATCGAGTAGTTCTTCACGAGGGCGTGGTTGAGCCCAGGGCTGGGAATGGCCCCGCTCGCGAACCCGACGACCACGATCCGCCCCTCGAAGGCGACGACCTTGGCGGACTGCGTGTAGGCCTCCCCGCCGACGGGGTCGTAGACCACGTCGACCCCGCGCCCACCGGTGGCTTCCTTCACTGTCCCGACGACATCCTCCGTACGCCGGTCGATGACGACGTCGCAGCCCAACTCCCGCGCCACGGAAACCTTTTCGGCCCCGCCGACCACGCCGATGACGGTGGCTCCGGCGGCCTTCCCGAGCTGTAGGGCGGCGCTGCCGACCCCGCCCGCGGCGGCGTGCACGAGCAGCGTCTCACCGGCCTCCAGGGCGGCCCGCCGGTGCAGACCGAACCAGCCCGTCTGGTAGCCGATGAGGAGGGCGGCGGCCTCGGCGTCGTCCAGCGACTCGGGGGCCGGAAACAGCCCGCGAGGGTCCGCCACCACATACTCGGCGAAGCCCCCGTGCGGCAGCACGGGGTTCCCGATCACCCGGCGGCCGTCCTCGCTCTCGCCGCAGATCTCCACCCCGGGAGTGAACGGCAACGGCGGCTTGACCTGGTACTCCCCACGGCACATCAGCACGTCCGGGAAGTTGATGGTCGCGGCACGGACCTTCAGCAGCACCTGGCCCTCGCCGGGCACCGGCCGCTCCACCTCACCGAGGACCATCGCCTCGCTCGGCTCACCGTTCTGGTGCACTTGCCATGCCTGCATGCGGGGCCTCCACGGGACTGCGCTCGTCTTGTTCACCTGACCGGGCTCGACCGCATACTAAGCGGTCGCTTGCAGATCAGGGAACCGTCGAGAACCGGTCCGCGGCAGTCGCGTACGTCACGACCGCGCGCCTTTCGTACGGGCCGTACGGGCCGGCCGCGCCCGTACGTGCATCCGCTCCCCCTGCGGCCCGAACAGGCTGAGGAACTCGGCGGGGCCCGCCCCCGTCGCCCCGAACCAGTGCGGCACGCGCGTGTCGAACTCGGCGGCCTCCCCCGGCCCGAGCTCCACGTCGTGCTCCCCGAGCACGACCCGGAGCCGCCCCGACAGCACGTACAGCCACTCGTATCCCTCGTGTGTCCGCGGCTCGGGCTCCTCGTTGATCACCGGCAGGATCACCTTGAACGCCTGCAGCCCGCCCGGCTGCCGGGTGAGCGGGAGATACGTCCGCCCATGCCGCACGATCGGCTTGGCCCGCACCCGGGGATCGTCGACAGACGGGGCACCGACCAGTTCGTCGAGCGGCACCTGATGCGCACGCGCGATCGGCAGCAACAACTCCAGGCTGGGGCGTCGCAGCCCCGACTCCAACCGCGACAACGTGCTCACGGAGATCCCGGTCGTGGCCGACAGCCCTGCCAGGGTCGCCCCCCGCTCCTTGCGAATCCGCCGCAGCCGGGGGCCCACCTCCGCGAGGACGTGGTCGGTGTCGTCGTCAGTCGTGACATCGGTCGAGGCATCCATACGGACATTGCAGTTTCGGCAAAGGGGTTTGTCAACACGGCAGCGAACGAGCGACGGTCGGGGTGGAGGTGGTCACCATGACCGGAGAACACAGAACCGACACGTACGAGGTTGTCGTCATCGGAGGCGGCGCGGCCGGACTGTCCGCCGCGCTGGTCCTCGGCCGGGCCCGCTGCCGCACGCTGCTCGTCGACGCGGGCGAGCCGCGCAACGCACCGGCCGCGCACATGCAGGGCTATCTGTCCCGCGACGGCATGCCGCCGGCCGAGTTCCTGGCGGTGGGCCGCGAGGAGATCGCGCGGTACGGGGTGGAGCTGGTCCGGGACAGGGCGGTGGACGTCACGAAGGGCGGGGACTTCACTGTGACGCTGGCGAACGGTGACCGGACGGTGCACGCCAGGCGGCTCGTCATCGCCACGGGGCTGCGGGACGAGCTCCCCGCCGTACCGGGCGTCGCCGAGCGCTTCGGGCGGGACGTGATCCACTGCCCGTTCTGCCACGGCTGGGAGGTACGGGACCGGGCGTTCGGCGTACTGGCCTCGGCCCCCGCGAGCGTGCACCAGGCGCTTATGGTCGCCCGGTGGTCGAAGGACGTGCAGCTGTTCCTGCACACCGTCGCGGAGACGGAACTCACCGACGAGGACCTGCGCAGGCTGGCCACGGCGGGCGTCGCAGTGGTCCCCGGCGAGGTCGCGTCCCTGACGACCGACGCGGACCACCTCACCGGTGTACGCCTCACGAACGGTGTGACCCATGCCCGCGAGATCCTGTTCGTCGCCCCTCGCGCCGTTCCGCGCAACGCCCTCTTCGAGACCCTGGGCGCCGAGCTGACGGAAACCCCGTTCGGGAGGTACCCGAAGGTCGATGCGGCGGGCCTGACGACCGTGCCCGGCGTCTGGGCGGCGGGCAACGCGATCGGCTTCGCGGAACAGGTCATCCACGCGGCGAGCGGCGGCTACCGCGCGGCCACGGCGATCGTGGCGGACCTGGTGTTCTCCAACGTGGACTCCGCCGGCCGGTCCGGCGTCTGAGGACACGGCCTGTTTCAGGGCCGTGGCGGGAGTCCGGGCCGCAGCATTCGGGAAGAACGCGATGGAACGGGACCGGCCGGGCAAGGGCGGCGGGGGCGAAACAACCCGCCCCCGCCCGGATGTGCGCTCGCCACCCCCGTTGCACCATGGCTGCATGCTGCTGACCCGGCTCGCCCACGTGTCCCAGGAGGTCGCCGCCACCTCCGCCCGCTCACGGAAGATCGCGCTGCTCGCCGAACTGTTCCGGGACGCCGGCGCCGACGACGTGCCGATCGTCATCCCGTATCTCGCGGGACGCCTCCCGCAGGGACGGCTCGGCGTCGGATGGAAGGTGCTGGACCAGCAGGTTCCCGGCGCCGCCGAACCCTCGCTCACCGTCCTCGACGTCGATGCCCGGCTGACCGCCGTCGGCGCGGTCACCGGCGCCGGGTCGCAGGCCGAACGCAGACGGCTGGTGGGCGAGTTGCTGGCAGAGGCCACCACGGACGAGCAGCGGTTTTTGTTCGGGCTGATCACGGGTGAGGTACGCCAGGGCGCCCTCGACGCGGTGGCCGTGGAGGGGCTGGCGCTGGCCACCGAGGCGCCGCCCGCGGACGTACGGCGGGCGGTGATGCTCGCGGGCGCGATCCAGCCCGTCGCGCAGGCCCTGCTGGCCGACGGACCAGCGGCCCTCGCCCGCTTCCGGCTCACCGTCGGCCGCCCCGTCCTGCCGATGCTCGCGCACAGCGCCTCCTCGGTGACGGAGGCCGTCGAGAAGCTCGGGGCCTGCGCTGTGGAGGAGAAACTGGACGGTATCCGGGTCCAGGTCCACCGCGACGGCGAGGACGTACGGCTGTACACGCGCACCCTCGACGACATCACCGACAGGCTCCCCGAACTGACCGCCTCCGCACGGACGTTGCGGGGCGAGCGGTTCATCCTGGACGGTGAGGTGATCGCCCTCGACGCGGCCGGACGCCCGCGTTCCTTCCAGGAGACCGCCGGACGCGTCGGCTCACGCGTGGACGTGGCGACGGCCGCCCGCGAGACACCCGTATCGCCCGTCTTCTTCGACGCGCTGTCGGTCGACGGCCACGACCTCCTCGACCTCCCGTTCGCCGACCGGCACACGGCGCTGGCCCGCCTGGTCCCCGAGCCGATGCGTGTACGACGTCTGGTGGCCGGCGGCCGCGCCGACCTCCGCGCCGCCGAGAGGTTCCTGTCCGACGCCCTCGCGCGCGGCCACGAGGGCGTCGTGGTCAAGGCCCTCGACGCCCCCTACAGCGCGGGCCGGCGCGGTGCGGCCTGGCTGAAGGTCAAGCCCGTACACACGCTCGACCTCGTGGTGCTGGCGGCCGAGTGGGGCCACGGCCGCCGTACCGGCAAGCTGTCCAACCTCCACCTCGGCGCCCGCAACCCTGACGGTTCCTTCGCCATGCTGGGCAAGACCTTCAAGGGCATGACCGACGCGATGCTGGCCTGGCAGACCGAGCGGCTGCGGACGCTGGCCGTGTCGGACGACGGCTGGGTGGTGACCGTACGGCCGGAACTGGTCGTCGAGATCGCGTACGACGGTCTCCAGCGGTCCACCCGCTACCCCGCCGGCGTCACCCTCCGCTTCGCCCGTGTCGTCCGCTACCGCGAGGACAAGACCCCGGAAGAGGCGGACACGGTCGAGACCCTGCTGGCCGCGCACCCGGAGGCAGCAGGCTGATGGCGAAGGCAGCGCCGAACGGGAAACGCAGCGCGGGACTGTTGCTGTTCCGCCGCCAGGCCTCGCCCGGTCAGGAACTGGAGGTGCTGCTCGGGCACATGGGCGGGCCGTTCTTCGCCCGGCGCGATGCCGGGGCCTGGACGATTCCCAAGGGTGAGTACGGGGACGGGGAGACGGCCTGGGACGCGGCGCGCCGCGAGTTCGAGGAGGAGCTGGGGCTGGCACCGCCCGACGGTGAGGCCGTGCCGCTGGGCGAGGTCCGGCAGGCCGGCGGGAAGGTCGTCGTGGCCTGGGCCGTCGAGGCGGACCTCGACCCGGCGGCCGTGGCGCCGGGCACGTTCCGAATGGAGTGGCCCAGGGGGTCGGGGCAGGAACGGGAGTTCCCCGAGCTGGACCGGGTGCGGTGGTTCGGCCTGGAGTCGGCGCGGGCGGTGATCGTGACGGCGCAGGCCGGGTTTCTGGACCGGCTGACGGAGCACTCGGAGCACTGAGATCGTGTCGGTGGGCGGCGTACGCGTTGCGGGGGTCATCGGCGCGCGGGAAGGTCGAAGGACAGCCCTCAACCAGGAGGCAAGGCATGCCCATCGCGACGGTGAACCCGGCGAACGGCGAGACGCTCAAGACGTACGAGGCCATGGGCGGCGAGGAGATCGAGCGCAGGCTCGCGACCGCCGAAAACGCCTTCCGCACGTACCGCACGACCGGCTTCGCCGAGCGCGCTCGGCTGCTGGGCCGGGCCGCCGGGCTGCTCGACGAGGACCGGGACGACGTAGCCCGCACCATGACGGTCGAGATGGGCAAGCCGGTCACGCAGGCCCGCGCGGAGGCCGCGAAGTGCGCGAAGGCGATGCGCTGGTACGCCGACCACGCCGAGAAGCTCCTCGCCGACGAGGAGCCCGCCGAGGCCGATGTCAAGGACTCCGGCGGCTCCCGCGCCGTGGTCCGTTACCGTCCGCTCGGCCCGGTGCTCGCGGTGATGCCGTGGAACTTCCCGCTCTGGCAGGTGATCCGTTTCGCGGCGCCGGCGCTGATGGCGGGCAACGTGGGCCTGCTCAAGCACGCCTCGAACGTGCCACAGACGGCCCTCTACCTGGAGGACCTGTTCCTCCGGGCGGGCTTCCCCGAGGGCTGCTTCCAGACGCTGCTGATCGGGTCGGGAGCGGTCGAGGAGATCCTGCGCGATCCGCGGGTCAGGGCGGCCACTCTCACCGGGAGCGAGCCGGCCGGGCGCGCGGTGGCGTCCGTCGCCGGGGACGAGATCAAGAGGACGGTACTGGAGCTGGGCGGCAGTGACCCGTACATCGTCCTGCCGTCCGCCGATCTGGACCGGGCTGCGCAGGTAGCGGTGACAGCACGTGTGCAGAACAACGGGCAGTCGTGCATCGCCGCCAAGCGGTTCATCGTGCACACGGACGTCTTCGACGCGTTCGCGGAACGCTTCTCCACGGCCATGGCGGCGCTGAAGGTCGGCGATCCGCTGGCCGAGGACACGGAGGTCGGGCCGCTCGCCAGTGAGCAGGGGCGCGAGGAGCTGGAGGCGCTGGTCGACGAGGCCGTGGAGAGCGGCGCGACGGTGCTGTGCGGTGGCGAACGCCCCGAGGGTCTCACGGACCACGGCTGGTACTACGCGCCGACGGTCCTCGCCGACGTCACGCCCGAGATGCGCATTCACCAGGAGGAGACGTTCGGCCCGGTGGCGACGCTGTACCGCGCGGCCGATCTGGAAGGGGCGTTGGCGATCGCCAACGACACGCCTTTCGGGCTCAGTTCGAATGTGTGGACCCGTGACGAGGCCGAGGTGGACCGTCTCGTACGGGATCTGGAGGCGGGCGGTGTGTTCGTGAACGGGATGACCGCGTCCCATCCGGCGTTCCCCTTCGGCGGGGTCAAGCGGTCCGGGTACGGGCGTGAGCTGTCGGGACACGGAATCCGGGAGTTCTGCAACATCACCACGGTATGGCACGGAGCGTGAGGGTTCCGCGGCTACGATCCCCTCTGTGAACCGCGAAGTGACTCTGCCTCTGATCGTCGACGACCGCGGCACGTTGCAGGTGGCCGCCTCCGACGTCAGCAAACTGCTGCGCACGGTCGGGGGTCGCTGGCTGCATCTCGTGGAAGCGGGCCAGGGCGGACTCGACGAGGACACGGTGGCCGCCCTCACCATCGAACTGGCCAAACTGGCCGACCGCATCGACGTGGCGTGCATCGCCCACAGCAGCGGCGGCGCGTCCGGGTAGGGGGCGCGCTGTCCAGCCCAAGGGGCGCGGGGCTGTGACATCTGCGGCTCCGCCGCGTGGGCGCGACCAGCCACAGCACACCCGCAGCCCGAACACCACCGCACCCCCACGGCGCTACCGAATCGGCATCCCCGACAGGGTCCGCGCGATCACCAACCGCTGGATCTCACTCGTACCTTCAAAAATGGTGTAGATCGCCGCATCCCGGTGCATCCGCTCCACCGGATACTCCCGCGTGTACCCGTTCCCGCCGAGGATCTGAATCGCCTGCCCGGTGACCTTCTTCGCCGTCTCGCTGGCGAACAGCTTCGACATCGACCCCTCCGCCGCGGTGAACGGCTTCCCGTTGACCGCCATCCACGACGCCCGCCACGTCAGCAGCCGCGCCGCGTCGATGGACGTACGCATGTCGGCGAGCTGGAAGGCGACCCCCTGGTTGTCGATGATCGGGCGCCCGAACTGTTCACGGGTCTTGGCGTAGTCGAGGGCGACCTCGTACGCGGCCCGGGCGGTGCCCACCGCCATCGCGGCCACCGCGGGACGGCTCGCCTCGAACGTGGCCATCGCCGCGTTCTTCACGCGCTCGCCGCCGGACTTCGCCCGCTCGCGGGCCCGGGCGAGTCGCTCGTCGAGCTTCTGCTTGCCGCCGAGGAGGCAGGAGCCGGGGACGCGGACGTTCTCCAAAACGACCTCGGCGGTGTGCGAGGCACGGATGCCGTGCTTCTTGAACTTCTGCCCCTGGGACAGGCCGGGCGTGTTCGGCGGGACGATGAAGGAGGCGTGGCCCTTGGAGCCCAGCTCGGCGTCGACGACGGCCACGACGACGTGGACGTTGGCGATGCCGCCGTTGGTCGCCCAGGTCTTCGTGCCGTTGAGGACCCACTCGTTCTTGGCCTCGTCGTACACGGCACGGGTGCGCATGGAGGCGACGTCGGAACCGGCGTCGGGCTCGGAGGAGCAGAACGCGGCGACCTTGACATCGTTGACGTCACCGTACATCTGGGGGATCCAGGTGCCGATCTGCTCCTCGGTGCCGTTGGCGAGGACGCCCACGGCGGCGAGGCCGGTGCCGACGATGGAGAGGGCGATGCCCGCGTCTCCCCAGAACAGCTCCTCCATCGCCATCGGGATGCCGAGGCCGGTGGGGTCGAAGTACTGCTGGGCGTAGAAGTCCAGGGAGTAGATGCCGACCTTGGCGGCCTCCTGGATGACCGGCCAGGGAGTCTCCTCGCGCTCGTCCCATTCGGCGGCGGCGGGCCGGATCACATCAGCGGCGAACCCGTGGAGCCAGTCGCGGACCTCTTTCTGTTCGTCATTGAGCTCCATGGTGAATTCGGCCATGACCCCTCCATCGCTGCACTAGCATGTTACCTACGGTAACTGGAGTCTGTTACCCGTCGGTAGGAAAAGTCAACTCCCGGACCACGGTCGGCAGCCCGTTCGATGGGCATGCACCGATCAGTGTTAGTTTGCGCAAGCGTCACCGATATCAGCACGGGTGGGGGAGAAACCATGGACACCACACAGCAGACCGATCAACAGCGGTCCGCCGACCGCCGCCGACGCGAACTGCTGGAAGCCGCGGACCGGGTGGTGCTGCGTGACGGCCCCGGCGCTTCCATGAACGCCATCGCCGCCGAGGCAGGCATCACCAAACCCATCCTCTACCGACACTTCGGTGACAAGGGCGGACTCTACGCCGCTCTGGCCAAGCGGCACACCGACGCCCTCCTCGACTCGCTGCGGGCAGCGCTGGACGCCCCGGCGGAGCGGCGGGAACGGGTGGAGGCCACGCTGGACACCTACCTCGCGGCGATCGAGGCGCGGCCCCAGGTGTACCGGTTCCTGATGCACCCCGCGGACGCCGTGTCACCCGGCGATCCCGGGTTCGATGTGGGGAAGCACTCGTTGCCGTTGCTGCGTCTGATGGGCGAGGAGTTGGCCCAGGTGATCGAGGACCGGCTGGATCTTGGGCCCGGCAGCCAGCAGTTGGCTCGGGTGTGGGGGCACGGGATAGTCGGGATGATGCATGCGGCCGGGGACTGGTGGCTGGGGGAACGGCCCTGTTCGCGGGCGGAGTTGGTGCGGAGTTTGGCTGATTTGTTGTGGGGGCGGTTGGCTGCGGCGGGGGATCGTGTCGGTGGTCCGGGGTTCTGAGGGACTGTCGGCTGCGGGCCGGTGGGGGCTGGTCGCGCGGTTCCCCGCGCCCCTCAGAGTTTCCGGCGCCAAGTAGCCCGGGCTGCCTGTCGCATGAGCCTCTTGCGGCGCCAGCCCGTCAGGCGGTCCACGTACGTCTCGCCCACCAAGTGGTCCACCTCGTGCTGGAGACAGCGGGCGAAGAACCCCGTGCCCACGACCCGCACCGGCTCTCCCCTCACCGTGAAACCCTCGACCACCGCCTCGTCGTAGCGTTCCGTGCCCGCCTCCAGGCCCGGGAGGGACAGGCAGCCCTCGGGGCCCCGCATCACCAGGCCGTCGGTCTCCACCAGGCTGGGGTTGACCACATGGCCCACGTGGCGGACGTCCTCGTCGTCGGGGCAGTCGTATACGAAGACCCGCAGGGGCCTGCCGATCTGGTTCGCGGCGAGGCCCACGCCCTGCGCGGCGTACATCGTCGCGAACATGTCCTCGACGAGTCGGGCGAGTTCGGCGTCGAAGTGTGTGACTTCCGCGCAGGGGGTGTGGAGAACGGGGTCACCGAGCAGTGTCAGGGGGCGGACGCGCCCTCGGGTGCCCGGGATGGAGCCTGGTCGCATGGCCGCAAGGGTACGGTCACCCATGTCGCGCGGGCGCCGTGGTGGTGCCGCGATGCGGGTCCGGTGGACGGATCTCGATAGGCTGAGGTCCACACCACGTGGCCGGAGGCACAGGCGCGGCGCGTACGCAAGGAGGATCGAGATCTGATGGCAGGCAACTCGGACCCGCTCACTCCGCGGGCCAAGCTGGCCGTTACGGCCGGCAAGGCCGTAGCGGCGGCATCGCGTGCGGCAGGGCGCGGCAGCGGATCGGTGATCGGCGGCAAGGTAGCCCTCAAACTCGACCCCGACCTCCTCGCCCGGCTCGCCCAGAACCTCGACGTGATCCTGGTCTCGGCGACCAACGGCAAGACCACGACCACGCGGCTCATCGCGGAGGCCCTGCGCGCCGCCGGACCGGTCGTGTCGAACGCGCTCGGCGCCAACATGCCCGCCGGCATCACCTCGGCGCTCGCGGGCGGCTCGGAGGCCAAGTTCGGGGTCATCGAGGTCGACGAGAAGTACCTGGCCGGCGTCGCCCGCGACACGGACCCCAAGTGCATCGCGCTCCTCAACCTCTCCCGCGACCAGCTCGACCGCGCCGCCGAGACCCGCATGCTCGCCGAGAACTGGCGTGAGGGGCTCGCCGGTTCGAAGGCCGTGATCGTCGCCAACGCCGACGACCCGCTGATCGTGTGGGCCGCCTCCTCCTCCCCCAACGTGATCTGGGTCGCCGCCGGGCAGATGTGGAAGGACGACGCCTGGTCCTGCCCGTCCTGCGGTGGCGTGATGCAGCGCCCCGGCGACGACTGGTTCTGCGGTCAGTGCGGCTTCCGCCGCCCGACGCCGAGTTGGGCGCTCAAGGGTGACCACGTGCTCGACCCGCACGGGTCGGCCTGGCCGATCCACCTCCAGCTGCCGGGGCGCGCCAACAAGTCCAACGCGGCCGCCTCCGCCGCTGTCGCCGCCGTGTTCGGCGTACCGCCACAGGTCGGTCTGGAGCGCATGTACCAGGTACAGGCCGTGGCCGGGCGGTACGACGTCGTGCAGTTCATGCAGCGCGATCTGCGGCTGCTGCTCGCCAAGAACCCGGCCGGCTGGCTGGAGACGTTCTCCCTCATCGACCCGCCGCCGACACCGGTCATCCTCTCCGTGAACGCGCGGGGCGCCGACGGCACCGACACCTCGTGGCTGTGGGACGTCGACTACACGCAGCTCACGGGGCACCCGATCTTCGTCATCGGCGACCGGAAGCTCGACCTCGCGGTCCGGCTGGAAGTGGCCAACCAGCACTTCCAGGTCTGCGAGAACGCCGACCAGGCCGTGCAGATGGCGCCGCCCGGCCGCATCGAGGTCATCGCGAACTACACCGCCTTCCAGGATCTGCGCCGCCGCGTCGGCAACTGACCACTGCCGCCAACCGACCACTGAGGACGATCACTTCATGAGCGACAACCAGCTGCGTCTGGTGTGGATCTACCCCGACCTGCTCAGCACGTACGGCGACCAGGGCAACGCGCTCGTCGTGGAGCGCCGGGCCCGGCAGCGCGGCCTCGACGTGGCCCGGCTCGACGTGCGCAGCGACCAGCCGATCCCCACCTCCGGCGACATCTATCTGATCGGCGGCGGCGAGGACCGTCCGCAGCGGCTGGCGGCGGAGCGGCTGCGCCGTGACGGCGGTCTGCACCGGGCCGTCGGCAACGGCGCGATCGTGTTCTCCGTGTGCGCCGGGTACCAGATCCTCGGCCACGAGTTCATCAACGACCTCGGTCAGCGTGAGCCCGGCCTCGGGCTCCTCGACGTGGTCTCGGTGCGCGGCGAGGGCGAGCGGTGCGTGGGCGACGTACTCGGGGACATCGACGCGCGCCTGGGCCTGCCTCCGCTGACCGGCTTCGAGAACCACCAGGGCGTCACCCACCTCGGCTCCACCGCCCGCCCCTTCGCGCAGGTGCGGCTCGGCAAGGGCAACGGCACGGGGGACGGCACGGAGGGGGCGTACAACGACACGGTCTTCGGTACGTACATGCACGGGCCCGTACTCGCGCGCAACCCGCTGATCGCGGACCTGCTGCTGAAGCTGGCCCTCGACGTCAACGCGCTGCCGCCGACCGACGACCGCTGGTACGAGGCGCTGCGCAACGAGCGGATCACGGCGGCGCAGCAGCCCGCCTGACCTGCGCGCACTCCGCCGCCCGCACCGACCTGTACACCTGCGGTCCGCCTGTGCGTCAACCGGCCCGTCTGACGGGGCATCCGCACAGGTGAGCGCGGGTGTCCAGCACGCGGACGGGTGCTACGGTCCGGGTCCCCGCCGCCGGTATGGTGGCGGGGATCGAGCCGGACAGCGTGGTCCGGTGCCGGCCCACGTGGAGAAGGTTTTCGGGCGATGCGCATTGGTGTCCTGACGTCCGGCGGCGACTGCCCCGGCCTGAACGCCGTCATCCGGTCCGTAGTGCACCGCGCCGTCGTGGACCACGGTGACGAGGTCATCGGCTTCCGGGACGGCTGGAAGGGCCTCCTGGAGTGCGACCACCTCAAGCTCGACCTCGACGCGGTGAGCGGCATCCTCGCTCGCGGCGGCACCATCCTCGGCTCGTCCCGGGTCCGCCCCGAGCATCT